>CAYLPA010000168.1:0-6054 GCA_964385385.1 uncultured Saprospiraceae bacterium
AAAAATGGAATTGCTGATGATTTAATTCCTGAAGTAAGCGTTGAATCAGTCCTTAAACATCCATCAGTAGAAGAGGGATGTAAAAATTTCGAAGAAATAAAAGACTGGGAATATCTTCAGGGTTAATTTATAAACAAAATTTTAGTTACCAAAGTTTCGGAGCCATCATCATTAGAAGAGAAAACTAAATAAACACCAGAGTGTGCTCTTTCGCCATTAAAATTTTTACCGTCCCAGACAGCTTGTCCACCTTCTGCGATAGTTTTATAAATCAATGTTCCGCTAATGTCGGTGATTTTTACGTTGGCATTTTGTACTAAGCCTTTTATAGCAATATATCCATTATAATTTTCTTTGACAGGATTTGGATATGCGTAAACATTTTGGTGAGTTTCGCCACCTTCGGTAGCTTTTCCTTTATAAGAAATAATTCCATTGTTTGTGCCAAAAAATACTTCGCCACTTTCATGGTTAATAGCTATGCTTGTAATAGCATTCGAAAATAGTGGGCTATTATCTTCAGTAAAATGATGAATTTGTTTTGTTCCGTCTTCCGACATAAGAAAAACTCCTGCTCTTTGTGTACCAATCCATTTTTTGTTTGAGCCATCGACTGCTATTGCTATAATGGTTTCTGTTTCCAATAAATAATTTGCAACTCCGTCTTGCTCTACCAAAATTTGCTGGGAATCGAAATCAGTATTAGAAAAAACATTTTCAGGTGAATAAAACACAGTAATTCCTTTACCAGTACCTACCCATATTTCTCCATCAAGATCTTGGGCAAGACAAAAAATATCATTACTTGGAAGATTTCCATTTCCAATAACATTATTTAATTTTTTAAAATTATCATCCCCAACATTATCAATAGTATTATTGTCATTGTAAACAATAATGCCATGTCCTCGTGGCATAATAATCCATTTTTGATTGTACGAATCAATTATTAAGTCTCCGACAATATCTTCAATAACTAAGGGGCTAAGACTAAATGATTTCCAGCTTCCATCAGATTTTCTTACAGACAAGGCATTAGTGCAACTGGAATTTGTTACCCAAAGATTATTAAATTCATCAAAACAAAGACCTGTAACTCCAATCCAACCGGAATGATTTAGAGGTTCTTGCAAAGTGCTGTTGGTTTTATTGTAAAATTTTGTAAAATTTCCGTTATTGAATTCAATTATACCATATCCCCAAGTACCTACAAATACTTGTTTGGTATTATTAGGATTAACGGCGACAGCAACAAAATCTCTTATGGTATCTAAAATTGAAATATTTTTATAATCGTAAGTTTCCCATTCTTCTTCGATAAACGAAAACATACCTTCGTTCATCCAAAGATTTCCCCATGGAGGACTTTTCCCACCAGTTGCAACCCATAAATTATTTCCTTTTAACGACATGGCAACAACATTTTTTGAAGAAGGACCATTAGGTTTTATACTTTCACTTCTCCAAATATTAATATTTTTAACTAAGCCGTAATTATTATCTGCAATCCAAACAAAATCATCTTTGTCAATTATTGCATCTCTTGGCGAAGGAATTCCTGGATTATATGTCCAGATAATACTTTCATTTGCAAGTGTAGTATCGTAAATTCTAATACCCCCATTGCTTGAAAAAACTAAATGCTCGTAATATTTTGAAATATCATACATTGTTTCAGTGATTGTTGAATCAAAATAATCCCACGAAACACCGTCAAAAACAAAAATTGTATCTGAATTATACGCCGAATTTGAATTATTTGCAAATATCTTGTTATTATATTCTTCAATTAGATTGTATTTTGCATTGGGATAATTTATGAGAGTATCTTTAGTCCATGCATCAAAGTTTGCAAGATTTTCATCATTAATAGAAGCAGAAAATACTCCCGATTCGGTAGCAGCATAAAATTTTGTGTCGTCAAAAGTTAAATCAAGAACATTAATATGGCTGCCATCGGGACCAATATAATAGGTGTCTTTAATTTCTTTTTTTAAATAATCTAAAACCACTATTCCAAAACCGCAGGACAGATAAGCATACTTATCAATAAACAAAATGTTGTTTATAGTTTTGTTTCCAAGAATTGATTTTCTTTTTATATCTGAAATATTAATAATTGCATCATTTTGAATTAAATCAATATTTGTGTTATTATATGCAATTACCAGAGTTTTATATTTTTTATTATAGTTTATTGTGCTAATGCCAATGTCTGACAATCCCGAAATTTTTGTCATTCGTTGAATTGAGTTATCGTCTTTATCAAAAGAAAACAGATTGTAAAGAGTAGCACAATAAATTATATTTTCAGCTTCTGTTACTGAAATACAGGTATTATATGGCAGGTGGTCTCTCCATTCGCCTATTGCTATTTGTTGGGCTGATAAATGAAAAACAAAAAACAATAAGAAAGTAAAACTTATTAAAATTCTATTAGTAAATCTCATAGAATACAATATTAATAAAAAACTTAAATTATTAACTTTTTATTATTTGTTTTATTGTTTATAAAATTAAGAAAACGGTTTTATTCACAAATTTTTATTTATTGAAATAATCAAAAACGATTTTTCCTTTTGCTTTTCCAATATTTTTTTGAAGGTCTTCGAGCGAAGTAATTTTAATCTTTTTTACGGATTTGAATTTAGTTAATAACTGTTGAATTGTCATACTTCCGATTCCATTAATTTCAGTTAGAACGGTTTTTGTCATTTCTTTTCCGTGTTTTTTTCTATAGTGTGTAATTCCAAAACGATGTGCTTCGTCTCTTGCTTGTTGAATTATTTTTAAAGTTTCGGATTTTTTATTTAGATAAATAGGAATAGTATCTCCCGGATAATAAATTTCTTCAAGTTTTTTTGCAATGCCGATAATACTTATTTTTCCACGAAGTTCAAGTTGGTCAAGGCTTTCGACAGCAGCACTCAGTTGACCTTTTCCCCCATCAATAATTATTAATTCGGGTAATGATTTTTTTTCGCTTAACAATCGTTTATAGCGTCTGTAAACAATTTCTTTCATAGAAGCAAAATCGTCAACACCCTCAACGGTTTTAATATTATAGTGACGATATTCTTTTTTTAATGGTTTTGCATTTTTAAAAACAACCATAGCAGCAACAGGAAATTCTCCCTGAATATTTGAATTATCGAAGCATTCAATGTGTTTTGGCAGTTTTTTCAATCGCAGGTCTTTCATCATTGTATTTAGAATTCGGTTTGAATGTCGTTCAGGGTCAACAAGGTCTTTTCGCTTTTGTTGAGCAAGTTTGTAGAACTTTACATTTCGCTCCGAAAGTTCAAGAAGTTTTTTCTTATCTCCGCGTTTTGGAATAGTGTATTTAATATTTGGATTTTGGATATTAATTTTGAAAGGAATAATAACTTCTTTTGATTCACTGCTGAAACGTTGCCGAAAATCTGTAATTGCAAATTCAAGAAGCTCTTCATTGCTTTCATCTAATTTCTTTTTTATTTCAATGGTGTGTGCCTGAATAATTGCTCCATGAATAACTTTCAGATAATTTACAAAAGCGTTTTTTTTGTATGAGATTATTGAGAATACATCAACATCTTTGATAGCAGGATTTACGATTATAGATTTACTTTTGTAATTCTCAAGAGTATCAATTTTTTCTTTTATAAGATGAGCATTTTCAAATTCCAAATTACTGGCATATTTTTTCATTAATTCTTTAAGTTGCTTAATGACAGAATTAATATTTCCTTTAATAATATTTTTTATTTCGGAAATCGTATTATTATAATCTTCCTCTTTTTGGAATCCTTCACATGGTCCTAAACAATTTCCGATATGGTATTCAAGGCATACTTTGAATTTTCTTTTTTCAATATTTTTTTGTGTTAAATTCAGTTTGCAGTTTCGCAATGGATAAAGTTGTCGAACCATATTAAGCAAAGTTCTCATCATATGTGTTGAAGCATAAGGACCGAAATAATTTGAGCCATCTTTGAGAACGTGTCTTGTTTGGAAAACTCTTGGAAAAGCTTCGTTTTTTATGCAAATCCATGGGAAGGTTTTATCATCTTTCAGCATCACATTATAGTGGGGCTGATATTTTTTTATCAAATTATTTTCCAGTAAAAGAGCATCAAGTTCCGTATCAACAACAATATATTTGATAAAAGCAATTTTTTTAACAAGAATAGCAACTTTTCCACTTTTCGAAAGGTCTTTATTAAAATATGAAGAAACACGTTTTTTAAGATTCTTTGCTTTGCCAACGTAGAGTATTTTGTTTTCAGAATTGAAATATTGGTAAACACCTGGTTTTTCGGGCAAAGACCTGATTATTGGTTTAAGAGTATCGTAGTATTTGTTGACTGGATTCATTATGTTTTTTTGTTCGTTTCGACTCAACTCAACGAACCTATCTTTTGTTCACTGAGCGACTCGAAGTGAACCCTTTATTTATCTTCCTTCTTTGTTTTCTCGATAATTATTCCAACTTCCATAATACCGGGAAGTTCATAAATCGGCATAACATTATCAATTTCAAAACGATAATTAGCTGAATCGTCTAATGCAATATTTTCAAAAACAGGAAAGGAAAAATCCCAAATATCTCCTGCTCCTTTTCCTACAAAATTGTTTTCTTCATCACGAAGCATTAATTGAAGTGGCTTGATTCTATCTTCTCCTGTTGTAGAATACATTGCAAAATCAATATTTAAATTTTTATATTCATAATAATTTGCATGTCGAATCGCAACAAAAATATCATAATTGCCGGCTTTCTCAATTTTTGCATTGAATTTTAAACTCTTAAAACGATTCCATGTATTATTATCAATTTTCTGGTGTTGCTCAAAAACTTTGTTATTGTTACAGGCAAATAATCCTAAAACAAGCAGCATAAGAATGAATAGTTTTTTTTCCATTTGATTTTTATAAAATTATTAAGACATCAAAATTAATAAATTAATAATTCTTTTAATATTTTTGTAAAAAATGATATTATGGCGAAACAAAAATTCTATGTTGTTTGGAAGGGTAAAAATCCCGGAATATATAGCACTTGGAGTGAATGTCAGAAACAAATAAAAGAATTTGAAGGAGCAATTTTTAAATCATTTCCTAATAAAGATATTGCAGAAAAAGCTTTCAATGGAAATTATGAAGAGTTTATTGGCAAAGACAAACATTTTTCATCCCTGTCTCAGGAAGAGTTAAAATTAATTGGAAAACCTATTCAGGATAGTCTTTCTGTTGACGCAGCTTGTGCAGGAAATCCCGGTGTTATGGAATATCAGGGAGTTGATACAAAATGCGGAGCCAGATTATTCCACTTGGGCCCATTTCCCGAAGGAACTGTGAATATTGGTGAGTTTCTTGCCCTTGTTCATGGGCTTGGCTATTTGAAACAAAGAAACAGTAAGATTCCTGTTTATACAGATTCAATAACTGCAATAAGCTGGGTGAAAAAGAAGAAGGTTAATACCAAGCTAAAGAAAACAAAAAAGAATGAAAAACTTTTCGACTTAGTTGACAGAGCTCTTATCTGGTTGAATAATAATAAATATGAAAATAAAATAATAAAATGGGAAACCACCGCCTGGGGCGAAATTCCTGCTGATTTTAATAGGAAATAAAATTATTGGAATTCCTTAAAAAAAATAGAATTTTAGGAAAACTACTCTTTTAAGAATTTCCAATATTTCTATAAAAATAAATGTTTAGACAATCAAAAATTAAAAGTCATCACATTTTTCAATACACTCAATTATTTTAGATAAAGCAACATGTTTTAAAGAATAATATGTGTTTTTCCCAGCTCTTCTTGATGAAAGAACACCTTTAGTCTTAAGAATGTTAAGATGATGCGATGCAGATGCTTGTTCAATATTAAGTTTTTTATAAATTGCCGTAACATTTAATGTTTCGTCTTTCAACAATTCAATAATAGCAATTCTCATAGGATGAGCAATAGATCTTAGTCTGTTTGCTACACTATCCAATTTGTCAATGTCAATGTCTGTATGATCCATAATAATATTATTTTAATTTTTGCAAAGATATAACAATATATGT
>CAYLPA010000169.1:0-5995 GCA_964385385.1 uncultured Saprospiraceae bacterium
GAAATTAATCAATGAATTACTTAAAAAATAGCAACCATGTTTTTTCAATTAGACCCGATTTTACAATAATGGAAGGATTTACACCAAAGCAAGCAAAAAAAATCATTAAAGAATTATATGATTTAAAAAGATTAAATATTTTTTCTGAAAAAGGTGATGCGATTTCAAATAGCATGAAATGGAAAATTGCAGATAATATTAGTGATGTTACTATTTTTAAATGGATTAGCAATGAAAAAAAGTAAGATAGAATGGACAGAACAAACATGGAACCCATCGGTTGGTTGCAATAAAGTTAGTGCTGGTTGTCAAAATTGCTATGCTTATGCAATGGCAAAACGTTTAAAAGCAATGGGAACAAAAGGTTATGAAAACGACTTTAAGTTTACTTTAATGCCAGATAGATTAGAACAACCTTTGAATATTAAAAAACCAAAAAAGTTTTTTGTAAATTCAATGAGTGATTTATTTCACGAAGAAATGCCTTTTGCATATCTTGATGCAATATTTGACACTATTGAAAAAACTCCACACCATACTTATCAGATATTGACAAAAAGAGAGAAGATAATGTCAGAATACTTTAAAAATAAGGTATTGCCAAAGAATGTTTGGCTTGGAGTTACTGTTGAAAACAGTAAAACAAAACATAGAATTGATTATTTAAGAAATATTAATGCAACAATTAGATTTCTTTCAATAGAACCCTTACTTGATGATGTTGGATCTCTTGATTTGAAAAATATTCACTGGGTGATAGTTGGTGGTGAGAGTGGAGTAAAAGCAAGACCAATGCAAAGTGATTGGGTAATAAAAATTAAAGACCAATGTAAAGATCAAGAAGTTGCTTTTTTCTTTAAACAATGGGGGATTTGGGGAGCAGACGGTGTTAGAAGAAAGAAAAAAGAAAATGGCAGAAGTTTAAACGGAAAGATATATGATGAGTATCCTGAATTAATTGAAGAGTATTTTTAAATATTGTCAGCTTAACTTAACATAATCCAAAAAAGTCCTAATAAAAAATTGAAGTCTCAGATTATTGATATTTTTTTAATAATCTCTCCAGTCTTTTTTCTTGGTGAGTTTTAGGTCTTGAAGTACGCTTGCTTTTACGTTAATAGTAAAGTTATAACTTTTCCAGGCTCCAATTGGTATCCAGTTAAAGTGCATTTCCCAGCAATGCAAATCTCTATAAATGTCAACTGAAGTGTATGAAAAACCTTTATTTATAAAATCATAACCAGACCTAAAACCTACTTTCCATTTTTTTGTTATGCTGAGGTCGCCATTGAAATTTAGTGTTTGAATAAAAGTTTTATCAAAAGTGCCGGTAGTAAAATTATAATTTCTCATATAACGCATGGTGTAGGAAAGATTAATTGTCCATGGATTATCATAATCAACGTAGCTGTCAATATTTTCATTGATTTGTTTTAGTTCTTCTTCGGTTCCGTGTTCAGATGTCTTGGGAGTTTTTTCATTATCTTTTTTTGAACTTAGATGAAAATTTAAGCCAAGTTCCCATTGATTGCTTTTTTTACGGAACAACTTTTTATTTACGTTCCATTCAAATTTGTTGATATTCATTCCAGTGGAATCATTGATGACGTAAGGGTCCCAAATACTTACATAACGAATATCAAGATTGTTGAAAAGTTTAGTGTATCCGCTGATTGAAAGCGGAGCTAGGTTCAAAGAATCTTTTGCGAAATTATATGATGTTGAAATTGTAAGATTTTCTATCAGCTTAATTTTCTTTTCATGGTTAATAGTATCTTTCTTTGACTTGACTTTCATCTCGAGGTTGTTACTGAGACCGAAATTAACAGCACCGTATTTTCCTGATGGTGGACTTTGATAAATGTATTGGTCATAAATTGAGTATTGAATTTTACTCCCAGAATTTCCATCGGTATAATATTTATAATATCCCCATTTTTCTTCACTGAAATCGGGGCGGTATGAAAAGTTTAAATTTGGTGATATAACATGGCGTAGTGCTTTTACCGGACCTTTTTTAAATTGGTACATTCCATACAATCTTGTATTTATTGATGAGTTAAAAATAAAATCGCGTGCAGTATTAAATCCGCTGATAGTATCGGTTCTTAAGTATCCAAAAGTTGTGTCATTTCCCGAAATCAATAGTCCGTTATCCCAATTTTTTCTGATACTGTTGAAATACCATCTTTCAGTGTAGTTAGCAGAATTTGTCCATGTTAAATGTTTCAATAATTTTATTGAGCTGTTGATAGGAATATTATGTTTTACACCATTTTTAAAGTCAGAAAATTCTGTATCATTAAATAAAAGTGAATCGTAAGTATTAAGTTCATTTTTAGCGTTCATAACATAATTAACATTAATGTTGTCGTACCATTTCAATTTTCCTGTTTTAGATTTTTTTCTTAAAGGATAGAAACGGTTAACAGAAAAAGTTAATTCGGGGATGTTTAAATTTACAGTATTGTTTAATGTGTTTTGGGTGTGCCTGAAGTTTGCCGATAAATTATATTTGTCGGAGAAAGTTTTAGAATAAGAAATATTTGAAGAGAAAGTATTGGCAAGTCGGTCGCTTGTATTTGCCGGATTAAACTGGTTGTATTTACTGCTTCCGGCGTTGACGTTAGCAGCAAATCTGCTGTTGGGTCTGGCTTTTGAACTTTGATTGTGATTCCATCTTATAAAAAAATCTGTGTTTTTTGAATAGTTGGTGCTGTTTTTTTCTCCGGTAGTATTTATAGCATAATTTGCATTAATAGAGCCGCTGTATTTATATCTTTTATTATAATTTGAATTTGCTTTTACCCCCCAGCTTCCACGTGAATATATATCACCTCGAAGTGCAAGGTCAACACGGTCGTTGATGCCCCAGTAATATCCACCGTTTTCAAGAAAAAATCCACGGTTTGCTGATTCACCATAAGTTGGAATTAATATTCCGTTTGATTGACCTTTTTTATTAGGGAAAAACCCAAAAGGAATTATCAAAGGAGTGGGAATGTCGGCAATAACAAGGTAAGCAGGTCCTGTAACAATTTTATCATCAGGGATTACTTTTGCTTTAAAAAATCGTATTTCATAGTGAGGATGTTCCAGACTGCAAGTTGTATATTTTCCTGATTTTATATGAGTTTCGTCAGATGGCATTTTCTTTACAAATTTTCCATGCAAATATCCTTCGCCTTCCTGAGTAATAACATTTTCAATAATTCCTTTTTTTGTTTTATAATTATATGTGATTCTGTGAGCTTTGAAAGTTTGCTGATTTTCAGCAAAAATTGGTCTGCCAATTTCTTTGCCTGTTGAATCTATTACACCTTTTGCAAAAACAATATTTTTAGCGAAATTAATTTCAATATATGCAGCTTTTAGGTTAATATTTTCATAATTAATTTCAGCATTTTTATATAAATAAACTTTTTGCGTTGACAAATCCATCAAAATGGAATCGGTAGCTTTATAATCAATTTTGGAACTAAGAATAAAACTTTGCTTAGCTATAGTTGTATCTACCTTGGTGGTGTCAATAGATAATATAATGCTATCATTACCGTTTTGCTTTATAGTGTCTTGAGAAAATACAGACAGAGTAAAAGTTAAAACAATAATAGCAAAAGATAAAAACCGTTTAATAATCCTTGTTGATAATTTAGTTAACAATTTATAAACTAACTAATGAATACTAATTTTTGCTTAAATTATATTTGTATAAAATTATTATTACAAAATATAAAAATAATAAGTTTCAAAACTAATTAAAATATAATTATTTCAGGTGAAACGAATAAAGATAATTTTTGGTATAGTTATATTGGTTTTATCAATATCTTTCTGTGATGTTTTTGCACAACATAACAAAATCAAAACAGTTGTTATTGATGCAGGGCATGGAGGTGATGATCCGGGAGCAGTAGGCAGAATATCAAAAGAAAAAGATATTGCTCTTATAATTGCTTTAAAGGTGGGAAAATATATTGAAGAAAATTTTCCTGATGTTAAAGTAATTTATACAAGAAAAACTGACGTATTTATTGAGTTATATAACAGACCAAAAATTGCAAATAAAAATAATGCAGATTTATTTATTTCTATTCATTGCAATGCATGTGGTTCTTCAAAACCTAATGGGACAGAAACGTTTGTGATGGGATTAGACAAAAGTAAAGCAAATCTTGAAGTTGCAAAAAGAGAAAATGCCTCTATTTTAATGGAAGATGATTACGAAACACAATATGAAGGTTATAGTCTTAACTCTCCCGAATCAAATATTATTTTTTCTTTATACCAAAATGTTTATTTGGATAAAAGTATTGATTTTGCATCAAAAGTTCAAAGACAATTAACTGAAAGGGTAGGCAGATTTGACAGAGGTGTTAAACAAGCTATTTTTCTTGTTTTATGGAAAACAACAATGCCAAGTGTTTTGATTGAAACCGGATTTATGTCAAATCCTGAAGAAGAAAAATATTTAAATTCGGAAAAAGGGCAGACTTATATTGCATCGGCAATTTTCAGAGCTTTTAAAGAATACAAAAAAGAGTATGAAGGCGGAGAAAGTAAACCGCAAACTACAAAAAGTGAAGATAAGGGAAACACAATTAACAAAACACTTCCTACTGAAGATGAAAAAATCACAGAAGATGTGAATTCAAAAAACTTAGAAAAAGATAAAAATACTTCATCAGGAATTAACGTATATTTTAGTGTTCAATTTGCAACTTCAAGCAAAGAAAAACCATTAAATGCACCTGAATTTAAAGGTTTGCAAGGAGTAGATAAATATTATAATAATGGTTTGTATAAATATATTGTTGGTAAAGAAAAAACTTTAATAGCTGCGGTTGAATTGCAAAAACAGCTTAAAGAAAAGGGCTTTAAAGATTCTTTTGTTGTAGCTTTTAATAATGGAAAAAGAATTTCACCGAAAGAAGCTGTTGAGAAATTAAAAAATGATTAAAATAAATAGAGTTTTATTTATTTGCCAATTATTAGATAACTTTATGTAATTTTAGAAAAATTAAATTTATTTATTAATAACTTTTTATACCTGAAAAGGCACAATAATATTATTTTTGTAAATAGTGTAAAAATTTAAATTGCTTTGAAAATTCGTCGTGAAATAAAAATCGGTTTATTAGTTGTTGTAGGGCTTGCCTTGTTATATTATGGGTTTAATTTCTTAAGTGGAGAAAATGTTTTTAAAAAAAGCAGGGAATTTGTAACAGTTTATGGCGATGTAAGAGGATTGGTTATTGCAAATCCTATTTTAATAAATGGTTACAAAGTAGGACAAATTACAGATATTTATTTTTATCCTGAAGATTCACTCGCGAGGGTTATTGTCAAATATAATATAGATGAAGATTTGCCAATTCCAGATAATTCTGTTGCAGTTGTTGAAAGTGACCTTATTGGAAACAATATTATTAATGTTCGCTTGGGAGATTCAAAGAATTATATAAAATCAGGAGATACTCTTACTGGTGATTTATCTACAACACTGCAAGAAGAAGTTAGCTTGCAAATGCTTCCGATTAAAAGAAAAGCAGAAAACCTGATGCTTTCATTAGATTCGGTTTTAGCAGTTATTCAATATATTTTTAATGACGACACTCGGGAAAATATTGCTAAAAGTTTTGAAAGCATTAAACTTACTATAAAAAATCTTGAAAGCACAACATATAATATCGACACATTAGTTTTCTATCAGCGATTCCGACTTGAAAGGATAATAGGGAATATTGAATCAATTTCTTTAAATATTAAAAGCAGTAATGATAAAATCACAAATATTATTGAAAATTTTTCTACTCTAAGCGATACACTTGCTAAAGCTGAAATTTCTCAAACAATATTTTATGCTAAAGAAACACTAGACAAAGTTTCGGCAGTTGTTGATAAAGTAAACAAAGGAGAAGGAAGCCTCGGACTGTTAATAAACAATGACTCTCTTTATAATAATCTTGAATCTGCTACAAAAGAATTGGATGAA
>CAYLPA010000170.1:0-5987 GCA_964385385.1 uncultured Saprospiraceae bacterium
TATAATTTACTTTCAAAACAATTGATGCATCTGTTTGTCCAATAAGTTTTTGCCCGATATTTGCTTGCAGATTGTCTTCCGAAGCAGGTATTCCATCAACGAAATAATTAAAATATTCATCAACATAAACTGTAACACTTGCAGGCTTAGCCATCGTTTTGCTATTGCTATTTGGCAATAATAATTTTATTGCGTTAGGGCTGATAAGTGTAGAAGTCAGCATAAAAAATATCAGCAGCAAAAAAACAAGGTCCGACATGGATGCTGTACTAAATTCCGCACTTTTTTTATTTCTTGTTTGAATAGCCATTTTTTTATTTTTTTAAGAGGCAGGTTCGTTTAAAAGGTCCATAAATTCGGTAGCTCTTGCTTCAAGGATAAAAACAACTTTTTCAATTCGTGCAACAATAATATTATAACAAATATATCCTATAATTCCCACTATTAAACCTGCGACAGTAGTAATCATTGCCTGATAGATTCCTCCCGACAACAAAGCGATGTCAACATTGTTTCCGGCATGTGCCATATCAAAAAATGCTTTAACCATTCCTATAACTGTACCTAAAAAACCTATCATGGGAGCTGAACCGGCAACAGTGGCAAGAGTAGCTACATTTTTCTCTAATTTAGATACTTCTAATTTCCCAACATTTTCTATTGCAGCATTGATGTCATTAAGAGGTTTACCGATTCTTGCAATACCTTTATCAATCATTTTGGCAATTGGCGATTCGTTGTTTTTGCAAAGAGATTTGGCTGCTTCAATTTTCCCATCGTGGATAAAATCACGAATATTATTCATGAAATTTGTTTCTTCTTTTGCTGCTTTGCTAACAATAAGTAATCGTTCAATAAAAATATAAACTGCTAAAATTGAAAGAATAACAAGAGGCACCATTATCCAACCACCTTTTAAAGTTAATTCCCAGACCGATAGTGATTTTTCGGTTGTTTGTTCTGCCACCTGAGCGGCAGCATTTGTAAGAGAATCGGCTGCTACCGAAATTTGCTGAATTTGTAAGAATAATCCCATTTTAATTAGATTTAATTTAAAAGTTAAAATTAGTCATTAGAATAATTTGCATAATACTAATAATAAGTATTTTTTAACAATCATTTGTTTATAAAATTTTTTAAAATTGAAATTTTAAGAAAAAAAGGCTTCAAAAGATTTAAACTTGAAGCCTGATTTTATAAGCAAAATCTTTTATTTTCCTATGGGATTTTCAACAATCGGTAATTTTTTTGTTATTGCTCTTTTTTGTTTTTGAACATCTAAATATTCTACTAAAAAAGCATTGGGAAGGATAAAAGATGCAGGTGTTCCTGTTAATGCATCTATGCTTCCGCCAGAAATATAATAAACAAAAAATCCTAAATTCAAACCACTACTTGCAGATAAAAGAGTGTTGTAAGAAAATTGTTTGTCAGAAATTCCAATAATTTTTTTGAATGTATTTGTTGAAATACCGCCTAATTTAACAGTGCGAACAAGTTCTTCTTTACCATCTTTTAACGATACTTTATACACATAGATTGGTTTGGAAACGGCATTTTTATTACCTCCGCTCAAAGCAGAAGTCGGGTCAACATCTTTTTTAATACCTGAATTTGGTGATTCCAATTTCCTTATAATAATAGCATAATCGAGCCCTTCCTCTTTAGCAGCTTCAATTAGTTTTTCTTTTAATTTGTTTTTCGACATTTCGTTTGTTGAATTAACAGAAATTATTCCAGGTGCTATTCCCGAACTTATTCTTCCACCCGACTGAATAGAATATCTATTATATCCGTTAGATTTTTTTATTTTTTCAGTTGGTGTTCTTCCGTTTAACAAAGTTTTAAGAATGCCTTTTTCAACAATAATTAATTCATCGTCGGGGATAACACCTTCAGCATCAACAGAAAAATTTCCTATTAAATTCTTCCCGTCAAAAGATTTCATTTTCGGCACGGCTTTAATTGTTATATCGTTGGAAATAATTTTTTTTTCAATTTTATTTTCAAGATTTTGTCCTATAACTTCTCCGAGCATCATTGCCATTTGTGGTTGGCTGAAAATTGGTTTTCGCATGGCAAGAATTCCATTAGTTCCAGAAAATAGTCTTTGAATAAAAACTTCGGCAGCAGCTTGTCCTTCAAACAAAACGGGACCTGAATAGAAATCATCAAAAATTGGAGCATCTTTTAGGATTATTAAATTATCAGCCATTGTTTTAATCTCAGCTTTTATTTCGGCAGGTGATGGTAATTCTCCGGGAGTAAGAGCATAATATAACAAATGGTCATAAATATTTTCTCCATCATCAGCTTGTGTTGAAGCAGTAATTCTTAAAGCAGCTAAAGTAATTGATGATTTAACATCTGTGCCTTCGGTGTTTGTAAAATAAACATCTGATTTATAAAAATAAACTAACACATTTGATGAAAAAATATCGGAATATGTATTAAAAACATTTGATAAATCTTTAGCAACATTTCCCCATTTTTCTTTATTAAAATCAATATCAAGGATTTTGCTATTAAAATTTACTTTTGGAGCTAAGCTAAAATCATAAAGAGATTTTTCTTCTTCGGTGAGATTTTGTTGTTTTATTGAAGAAATTTTTGATTCATATATTTCAGCAGCATCCTTATAACTTTCATCAGTGGATTCCCATAAAGCACGTTTAATCCCATCGTAATCATTATCAAGAGGAACGCTTCCCGAACCGGAAAATGACATCATATTTTTCATGTCAATATAATTTTCATTGTTGCGTTTGTAATCTCCAACCATAACACGCACTTTATGATTTCTGTATGGATTTTCGTTAGAAGAAATTATTGCTCCGAGAGTTGATGTAATTGAGAGTGTTTTTGCATCACTTATCGTATAGCTGATAAAAAAAGGTTTTTTCAGGTCCTGCAATTTTAATTCTTCAATATTCCTATTCATCTCATCTTTCATTGCTTTTTTGATGACTTCTTCTGTCTGGTTTTGGCCAAATGAATTTTGAACAATAAAGAAAAACATCGAAAATGTGCAAAGACAACTAATTATATATTTTATTGATTTCATATTTAATGGTTTTAAAATTTTTTATTATTCTGTTTGAGTTAAGGTCTTGAAAGAATTGGAGATTTTTCCTGAGATTTGCTTTTCTTTTGCATCTCTATTTGTTTGACAAAAATTGCCGGTGAGATACCAGTAACGGGGACTCTGCCTGATTCAGCCCCACAAGTTCCTGTGAAAATTTCGGCTGTGTCGCCAACTTTCTGAATTTGCGAAAACATTGCCAAAGGAGTTCCGACAAGGTCAACACCCCTGACTAATTCATCGGGTCTGCTGCCGTCAACATAAATTCTATAAACTTCTGTTGGGGTTACATTAAAAGCATTTGGGATATATCTTCCTGTCATTGTAAAGCCCCCGATAACACTTTGAAATAAATAAGCGTACTCTTTATTTTGTTTTTTTGCTTCTTTAATCAATAATTTACGAAGTTCTTTCATGCTCTGTGGATTTGTTGTAACGACAAAAAGATTTGATTGCCTTGTTACCGGTTGTTTGCCTGCTTCGGCTCTTCCATGACCATTTGAATTTGAGAAATTTTCAATAGGGCAACGCGACATAAGAAACTGTTTTAAGACACCATCTTTAACAACCACTACCTTTTGAGCTAAAATTCCTTCATCATCATATTTATAATATCCGTTTAAATCAGTGCCATTATAATTGTTAATGGTTGGGTCCATTATAATGCTCAAATGAGCAGGAAGAACTTTTTCACCAACTTTTTTCTTAAAAGTTTGTCCATCTGAAACACTTTTTTGTCTTTGTCCTTCGATGCGGTGTCCGAAAATTTCGTGAAAAAACACTCCCGAAGCAGAGCCTGAGAGCAAGGCAGGACCGGTGTATGGTTCAACAACAGGAGCATTTTTTAACAATTTCAATTTTTTTACTAATTCTTTAACATCACTCATTATTGTCTGGTCATCGGGTAAACCATCGGAACTATATGCAAAATATGACTTATAAAGCGGTAATATCATGCCATCATCTGCTTTAATACTTCCATTAATATATAAGTGAACGTAAACCATGTTTTGAGCAATTTTTCCTCCTTCGGAAGAGACAAAATATTTTCGTTCAACTTTGTATTGGATATATGCATCTCCCTTTAAAATATCAGGGTCATCCAAAAATATTTTAGAATAATTTTTTGCTTTTTCTTCCCAATTTTTGCTGTCAAATTTTATATCCTCTACTTTTAACGGCGGTTCATAATATTGATATGCTTTTTCTTTTGAGAAGTCCGAAGATTTGTCTTCTTCCTCAACTTTAACAGCTATATTTGCTTTTACTTTTGCATATTTATTACTTGCATTTTTATATTTTTTATCAGTTTGCAGCCATAATATCTGACGAATTGCTGTTTCATTATCTTCAATCGGAAGATTAACTTTATTCATGGAGAAAGAATAATATCCAAATCCTCCACTTTCTCTAATTTCATGAAAATTATCAAGTTTATTATCTCCAACTCTTACCATTATTGTTAGTAATCTTTCTTTTGTGTCCTGTGATTTAATTAAATCTCCGAAGGATGCTTTAATATAAAAACTTGATATATCATCAACTCTGTAATTTATATAATATGGAGGAGTTTCCTGATTTTTTAAAGCTTCCATATTTCTTTCAAGTTCGCTAGACATAATATCAAGCAATTTTTCCTGAGCAATAATATACTGTGGAGCAATCATTATTAATAATAACGCTAAACTCAAGATTAATTTTTTTAAGAATTTTTTATAAAACATTTTTACTCCTTTTTTAAAATTATTTTTTTATTGAAAACGAAGCATCTAAATTAATATTATTTTCCTTTAAATTTAGAACTTTTAAAGAAAATTTGTATATTTGGTTTTTTGACGCTGTGATTAATATTGTTTTGAGATTAATTTTAATCCCAATAATTATGAAAAAGGTTTTTTTTATTACAATCAGTATCCTTTTGTCCAATGCATCTATTCAAGCACAATGCGTAGCAGATGCAGGTGTTGATACTCTAATTTGGTGTGCATTAGATTCAACTCCTGCTATTTTAGGAGGTAATCCTTCTGCGAGTTTTGGCATTCCACCTTATTCTTATACATGGTATATAAGTGAGCCTTACAATCCAGTTCCAGGTTCTACATTAATATTTTATGCATCAGATTTTCTAAGTGATACAACAATGCCAAATCCAATAATTATTGATTATTGTGGTTCAGGTTCAATGAAATTCTATCTAAAAATCACAGATTCTTTGGGTTGTACAAATATAGATAGTTGCTTAGTACTTTCTTCTGTGTATAATCATCATTTAGGGTATTGGTCTGTCTGTATTTGGAAGGGAGATTCGGTATATCTGGATATAGGTTCAAATTTAACAGGAGGTATCGGGCAGTTAACATATTTATGGCGACCAAATCATGGTTTAACAGACTCAACAAGTTTAGAATTTTGGGCAAAGCCAGATAGTTCTATTGCATATTATGTAACAGTTACAGATTCGGTGGGTTGTGTTGGGGTTGCATCTCCATTATACTATGTATTTGTTTATAATGTGGGAATAGATGAACATACTTTAAATGATGATATTAAGATTTATTCTAATCCTTCAGCAGGTATTTTCAATATTTCTACTTCCGGTATTTATGATGATTTTCAAATAAATGTTTTTGATATAAATGGTAAGTTAATACATAATAGAACCACCCATAATGAAAAAACAATTAAATTGGATTTATCATCATACCCAAAAGGTATTTATCTCATCAAACTTGCAAACAAAGATTTTGTAAAGGTTGAAAAAGTTGTGCTACAATAAAGAATACAAAAATCAAGACTTTCTATTGAGATTTTAGTTCTTTAATAGCTTCAATCATATCGGGAAGTACTTTATGAACATCACCAATAATTCCATAGTCGGCAGCTTCAAAAATGGGAGCTTCATTAT
>CAYLPA010000171.1:0-2364 GCA_964385385.1 uncultured Saprospiraceae bacterium
AGGTGGTTCAAACATAAAACTTGCAAATAACAATTTAGTAAACACCGGTGGAGCTTTTTCGTTGAGAATTAACACTCCTTCTGCACTAACATATTCTAATTACAATAATCTTTATGGTGGTTTGTCAAGCTCTCAAAATTTTGCTTATTGGAATGGTACTATCACAAATTTCGGTATGTGGCAGGCTGCAACTTATCTTGATTCAAACTCTGTTTCAATGAACCCTCAATTTGTTTCAAATTCCGATTTACATGTTTTATCTGCTTCTATGAACAACCTTGGAAGTCCCAAAGGAAATATTCTCGATGATATTGATGGTGATGTAAGAGATTTAGTTACACCGGATATCGGTGCAGACGAATTTACACCAAATACTACCGATGCATCTTTCTCAGGTGTTTTTACTCCTACAAGCGGATGCTCAAAAACTACTCAGGAAGAAATAAGTCTTGAAATTACAAATCTCGGAATTGACACTATTAATTCTTACAACGCATGTTATATTGTTGACGGTGGCACTCCCGTTTGTGAGATTTTTAATCAAACAATATTACCAAATTCTACTGATACCTGCACTTTTGTAACTAAAGCCGATTTGTCATACTTAGGACTTCATACTCTTAACTTTTATACAAACCTAACAGGCGACCAAAATCATAATAATGATAGTATAATTGGACATACAATATTTAGCGGACATAATTTTTATACCGGAGATTATTTTACAAGCTTTGAAATTGGAGATATCACCAGAGGTTCATATTCTTATGTTGATGCTAATAATGATAATTATTACTGGCATTTTTGGGGAAATGCATTAAATGCACACTCAGGTTTAATTTATATGGGCTATGAATGTGATCAATCTAATACTGGCAATGATTGGTTTTTATCAAGATGCTTTCCTTTTGAAGCCGGAAAAAGCTATGAAGTAGATTTCTGGTATAAAACTTCAAATGCATCTTACACTCAAAGCATTGATGTCAAACTTGGCAACGCAAAATCTGTTTCTGCAATGACAACAACAATAGTTAGTTTGCCAACAATAACAAATGCAAGTTTTGTTAAAAAAACTACACAATTTACAATTCCAACAACAGGAGATTATTATTTTGGATTTTATGCTTATAGCCTTCCTGTAACAACTACAGCACAAATATTCGGAATTATTGACGATTTTAAAATAAGTCTTATTCCTCCCTACGATGCAGGAGTTGTAGAAATTCCGGAACCATTATCCGGATGTGGACTAACTCTCAGAAGCGTAAAAATTAACATTAAAAATTTTGGAACAGCAAATATTACTGGCGGATTAACAGCAAGCTATCGTAGAGACAGTAGCAGCACTATTATTACCGAGACTGTAACAAATTCAATACTTAGTGGAGATACTATTGAATTTGCATTTTCAACTCCTGTTGATTTATCAACAACAATAGATACTGCTTTTAATATTATTGCCTGGACAACTTTAACAGGAGACACTCTCCCTGCTACAATTATTAATGATACATTCACAACAATTGTTAATTCTTATACTAATCCTCCCCCACCTACAGTATTCGGTGACACGGTTTTTTCAGGACAATCAGCAACGCTGATTGCTTCATCACCATATATTCATCGCTGGTATGAAACAAATACAAGTACTAATATTATTTTTATTGGAGATACTTTGTTAACTCCCGTATTGTTTGACACAACAGTTTATTATGTTGAATCAATGAATGGTTCTTCAGACCTAAAAATTACTGAAGTTTCTCAATATCATGGATATGGTACAGGAGCAACAAATCCACCGCCATCTTATCTTTTAGGAGATGACTTTGTTGAAATAAGCAATCTTGGAAGTGTTCCTGCAAATCTTAGCGGATATACTTATCATCGTGAAGGTTTATCGTCAAGCTATAATATCACTTATAATTTTCCAAGCGTATTAATTCTAAATGCCGGAGAAGTTATTGTTTTGGCAACTCAATCAAGCGGTTCTAGTAACCCTGCTAATAATTTTTATGTAGTTGCAAACTATTCTGTAAGCTCAAACACAGCAACTGGCCATTATTTAACTAACCAGCAAGGAAATATTGTTGACGCAGTTGCTTTAAATAGTTATAGTTTTTCAACAGCTTCAGGCATTACATCTTCAGATTGGTCGGGAAATATCCCTTCATCTTCAGGAAATGCAGGAGTAGTAAGAATTATATCTGATAATGATTTAGCTTCAGATTGGAATATTTCTAGTGTTACCGCTGAAACCTTGGGTTCAATAAATCCGGGCATTTCAAATACATCTCAAGGCAACGGATGTACAAGCACTAAAGTTCCTGTAACTGCTATTGTTAATTTACCAAATATTGATGCCGG
>CAYLPA010000171.1:2464-5936 GCA_964385385.1 uncultured Saprospiraceae bacterium
TGGGATATTAACCTTATTTCAGCATATAGTGCAAACGCCAATGCAATTTTGACAACACAAAATTTTGATTTCTCTAATGCTACAAATGCAACATTATCGTTTTGGCTGAATTATAATACAGAATTAAATCATGATGGAACAAGGATGGAATATTCTATTGATGATGGAACAAACTGGAATGTTTTAGGTTCTTATAATGATCCTAACGGAGTTAATTGGTACGATATTGCAAACATTTCTTCCAGCAGTTTACCTGCATGGGCAGGAAACTCTTCAGGATGGCAAAAAGCTGAATACAATTTATCAGCATTCAACGGATTGCCGGGAGTAAAATTCAGATTTATTTTTACTTCGAATTCTTCAGGCTTTTATGAAGGAATTTCAATTGATGATTTTGAAATCAACATTCCTAACCCCATAGATGCTGGTGTAACGAATATAATTCAACCTATACCAATTTCTAATCAAGGAGTTTTCAGCCCTGTTGAAGTAACTATTAAAAATTTTGGTTCACAAGCAATTACATCAATGAATATAATATTTACTTTAGACGGAACAGCAAATACTCCCTATTCATGGATAGGGAATTTAAGTCCTAACTCAACGCAAAACGTTACAATTGCAAACATTACTATACCTGCAGGAAATCATAATTTATGTTCCTACACTAATTTAATTGGTGATACTATTAATTATAATGATACAACTTGTACTGTTTTCTATGGAAATCCACAATTTGATGCAGGAGTTACTCAAATTGTTAATCCTTTATCTACTGAAACCGAGGGGACTTCAATTCCTGTTAAAGTGATAATTCAAAATTTTGGAATCGACACTATTACAAATATGAATATTGCTTATAAATTAAATTCAAGTTCACCTGTAAATACAAGCTGGACTGGAAATCTTTTACCAAACGCAACCGACACTGCTGTTTTGTCAAATATTTTAATTCATCCTTCCAATAATTCAATTTGTGCTTACACATTACTAACTTCTGATTTTAATCTGTCAAACGACACAAGCTGCAAGACTTTTTATGGAACTCCCTTGCTTGACATTGGTGCTGAATCATTAGTTTATCCAGATACAGGAAGTTGTTTTACACCAACTGAATCGGTTGTTTTAAAAATTAAAAACTATGGTTCTAATACAATTAATTTAGCAACTAATCCAGTTACAATAAATGCAAATGTTACGGGAGTTAATCCTTATACATTTACTCCAGTTGTTGTAAATACAGGTAGCATAAATTCCGGGGCTACTCAAAATGTTGTAATTTCTTCAAATTATAATATGTCAATACCAGGTGTTTATACTTTTAACGCTTCTTTATCTGTAGTTGGCGATGGGGATACAACAAACAATTCTATTTTTCCTGTAAACATGGGTGGTGTAACAACGATTGCTACATTTCCATTTATGGAAAATTTTGAGAGTGGATACAATTCTATGTTTTTACATAAAATTAATTCAAGTTCTGATTTAACAGTAGATTCAAGAGCATCTAATTTAAGTAATTTCGGCTTGCATTTTCAGGGAGGAAATCCTATGGGTTGGATTGGTTCTGCTACCGGAGCAACTGCAAATCAGGCATGGAATGCAAACTTAGCTCATCATGCTAAAGCTGTATCATGTAATATTGATGCTACAAATCTTAATGCTTTGAGATTAAAATTCGATTTAAAACAAACTTTTTCAGAAGGGCAAAATTACAGTTGGTTTAGAGTTTTGGCTAATAATAATTACATTATTGAACAAAGTGGTGATTCAATATTTAATCCAACATCATCAAACGGAGATCCATTTGAAGCAAAATATTTCGATTTATCAGCTTATATAGGCTCATCATTTACTCTGTCATTTCAATCCAGCAATATGCGTCCCGACCAATGGTCATCAACAGAAGGAGATAATGCTTTTGTTGATAATATTATTTTATATCAACCTGACTCTTTAGATATTGGAGTAAAATCATTCATTCAACCTAATCAACAACATGCTCCAGCAAACACTTTGTTATCAGTTGAAGTTGCTATTGAGAATTATGGTTACGACACAATTACAAGTTTTAGTATAGGATATACTGTTGCTGGTGGATCTCCTATTATTGAAACATGGAGCGGGATTTTATATCCGGATTCAACTGTAACACATCTATTCTCAACTCAATTTAATGTAATTAGTGGTAATTTCAATATTTGTTCATTTACCAATCTTACCAATGATGGAAATCCTGGAAATGACACAAGTTGTATAGCATTTCTCGGAATACCTATTTTGCAGCTTCCATGGTCTGATAATTTTGAAGGAACAAATCTATGGGCTAGCGCTGATGGTTACAAACAATGGGTAAGGGGTGTTCCTAATGGCAATACAGTTAATATTGCACATAGTCCAATTAATGTTTGGAAAACAAATTTATCAGGTAATTATTATAATATTAGTGATGATAATTTATATACACCATTCTTCAATTTCTCAAACATTACAGGGGCTACTCTTGAATTTTATCACTGGATAGACACAGAAAATAATTATGACGGTGGAAATGTTCAATTAACTAAAGATGGTGGTATATCATGGACTACCTTAGGTAATTATGCTGACACAAACGGAACTAACTGGTATTCACATAATATTGGCGGAACACATTGTTGGAGTGGCTCCGGTTCGGGATGGCAATTTTCATCTTATAATCTTGATACGCTTGATAATTATCCAACGCCAATTCAATTCAGGTATCATTTTTTCTCAGGAGCAGTTGGCAATAATTATGATGGTTGGGCAATAGATGATTTTAAAATTACTACCCCTCCTATTCATAAAGATGCTGGTGTTACAGCAATTATTAGTCCACCTGATTCCACTGTAGTTGGAGACAATACAAATGTATTAGTTACTATTACAAACTTTGGTATTGATACTTTATATTCAATTCCTGTTAGTTTTCAGCTAAATACTCAAACACCTATTAACGAAACATGGACAGGCACTTTACTTCCTGATTCGTCAAAGAATTATGCATTTACTGCTTCTTACACCGCTTTAAATTCAATTTACAAACTATGTGCTTGGACAAGTTTGACAAATGACATATATTCTGTTAATGACTCAACTTGTAAAAATGTGGGAGTAATTTCTGCACCAAATGATGTTGGATTTATTTCAATTATTGAACCCGATAGCATAACTCCTATTTCAATTCTAACTGTGAAAGCAACAATCAAAAATTTTGGTACAAACACCATAACATCTATCCCTGTAGAATATAAATATGGGAACAATACAGTAAAAGAAACATGGACAGGAACTATTTTACCGGATTCAACCAAAGATTATACTTTTAGTACAACATATATGTCTCCTATTGGTTCTTATATTTTATGTGCACGAACTAAACTTGTAGGTGATGCTGATTCAACAAATGACAAAAGTTGTAAAAATATTTCAATTGGTATTAATGAAAATG
>CAYLPA010000172.1:0-5909 GCA_964385385.1 uncultured Saprospiraceae bacterium
ATTTGAAGAAAGGGTAATTGCTCTATTTAAATCTTTCCTTCTAACTGAACTATAAGTTGTGCTATATTGAAAGTCAGCAACAGCAGAAATAGGTACTTTCATGAGTTTTCCCTGAGTATTTCTAAAGATTATTTTTTGGTTCATTAAAGAAGAAATATTATAACGATATTCTTCTTTCATTCTAAGCAGAATTGGATACTCATCTTCACCTATTTTAAAATCAGAAATTTCTTTTCCGAATAGTGCATTACGGATAGTTCCTGCAATTCGTATAGTTGATAAACCAAACCTACGAGCTTTATCACGGTCGATACTAATTATCATTTCCGGTTTTCCAATATCCATATCCCATTTCAAACCTTCTATTCCATCAATATTTGCAGCTTCTATGATTTGATTTATTGTATCTGTTAGAAGAATTAAATCGTCAAAATCTTTACCTGTTATTTCCAAATTTATTTGCTTACCCGTTGGTGGTCCCATTTTACTTTTGTTAACTGTAATTAAAACACCGGGATATTTATTAATAACTTGCTTACTTATATCTTTCATTATGTCAGAAGTATTTATTCCTTTTCTGAATTCATACTCTTTGAAAGTTACGGTGATTTGACCTTTGTTTGGACCTCCTCCATTAAAAGAGTTTTCCTCTACTGCGCCTTCACCAACATTTGTTAATACTGACTTAATTATTGATCTGTCAGGTTCGATAATTGTTTCAATTTTATCTTCTAATACTAACATGAAAGAATCAGTTTCTGTTATATCAGTTCCAACCGGAAGTTCAGCCATAATATTAATATAGCTTGGATTATTGTCAGGAAAGAATAGAATTTTTGGTTTATTGGCAAAAAAGAAAAATACTGTAATAATTAACAATAAAAATGTTCCTGTTAATAATAGTCCGGGTTTTTTCCCTCTAAGTGAATATTTTAGAATTTTCAGATAAAGGTTTTCCAGTTTTACTAAAAATTTATTTTGAAACCATTGACCTAAGTCATGAAGGAATAAAAAATTAGAGATAGTAATTGCTGCAGCAATAATAAAAAGCATGAAGATAACATTGCTTCCGAAAAGCAATCCAACAATTGCTATTCCTGTAAATATCAGCGTTAATGTAAAAATTCGTTTTTTATTAGGAGCTTCATTATGGGCATCTTTTTTGGAAAATTGCGATGAAATAACAGGAATAATAATCAGTGCAACAAACAAGGATGATGTGAGTACAATTATCAATGTAACCGGTAGGATTTTCATAAATTCGCCTACCATTGAGTCCCAAAAAACTAATGGAAAAAATGCAGCGAGAGTTGTTGCTGTTGAAGCAATAATAGGAATTGCTATTTCACCAACAGCGAGTTTTGCTGCTTGAAATTTAGAATAGCCCCTTCCTATATATCTATAGATATTTTCTACAGTAACAATTGCATTGTCAACTAACATTCCGAGAGCAAGGATGAGAGCAAAAAGGACAATCATGCTTATTCGATAATCAATTGCACTTAAAACAACAAAGGAAATCACCATTGAAAGAGGAATTGCTAAACCTACAAATAATGCATTTCTTGTTCCCAAGAAGAAAAACAAAACCAAGATAACGAAAATAATACTTATTATCATGCTGTTTTCCAGATTGCCTAATTGCATTTTCACCATTTCAGACTGGTCGTTAGTAACAACAATCTTTAAATCTTCAGGAAATATTTTTTCATTTCTAACCCTTTCCAGAATTTCCTCAATTTGGCTGGTTGTTGATAAAATATTTTCACCACCTTTTTTCACTACCTGAACTGAAACAACAGCCTGACCATTTAATCTTGTAAAGCTTGATGGGTCTTCATATCCATCAATTACCTCGGCAACATCTCTCAAATAGACAATATTATTGTTCTCTGTTTTAACAATAATATTTTCCATTTCTTTGGCGTTAACAAATTCGCCAATAGTTCTGATAGACCGCCTTGTTTTAACAAGTTTTATCTCTCCACCGGATATTGACACATTTTCTTGAACAACTGCATTTTCAATATCTCTGAATGTTAATTCAAAAGATTCCAATTTGTGTTGGTCAACATTAATTTTTACTTCTTTTTCGTTTACTCCCTGAATATTAACTTTAGAAACTTCATAAATAGTTTCAATTTCATCTTCAAGAATTTCAGCAAATTTTTTCAGTTCATCAATACTATAATCTCCATAGAGGTTAATGTTTTGAATTGGGAATTCAGTAAAGTCAATGTCATCAACCACTGGGTCAGTAGGTAAATCATTCGGTAATTCACTTTTTGCATTATCAACTGCATCCTTCACATCCTGCAAAGCATCTTTTATTTCAACACTGGAGGTAAATTCAATAAATATCATTGAAAAATCCTGAGATGAAGTTGATGAAATTTGCTTTATTCCTTTTATCGATTCAACTTCTTTTTCAATTGGACGAGTAATTAAATTTTCTATGTCGATTGGAGTATTCCCCGGATAAATAGTTTGAACCATAACATATGGCATTGCAACATCCGGCATAAGTTCTTTTGGTAGATTCACATATGACCTCATACCAAAAATAATTAGCATGAATGCAAGCAAATATACCGTGTTCTTATTTTTTAATGCAAGAGTAGAAAGTTTAAATTCTTTAAAACCTTTTGCAATTTTATTTTCGTTTGATTCCATAGTGTTCTCTATTTTATTATCTGAATATTTGTTCCTGTTGAAACAGTATTATAACCGTCAATAATTACTTGCTGACCTTGTTTAAGACCACTTAAAATTTCAGTTTGGTCTCTAAAAGATTTTCCTGTTTTTACATAAGTTTTCTTTGCTATATATTCTCCATCTTTCTTTTCAGCTATGAACAAAAAGAATTCATTATTCACGGCGCGTTTTAGAATTATTGACGGAACAATACATGCAGAGTCGTTTACATAATCATTGATATGGATAATTGAAATTATATTTGGCTTAAGTTGATTTTTTCTGTTATTTAATTTTACTTCAATAGTGAAGGTTCTATTATCAAGCTTTACAACATTACCGGTTCTGGAGATAGGCACTCTATACTCAATTTCTTTGTATGCCGGAAAAGTGACTAAAACTGTGTCACCTTTCTTAATACTAGAAAGATAATTTTCCGAAAGGTCGGCGTTTACTTTTAGTTTTGTTAAATCAACAAGTTGAACAACTTTAAAACCCGGAGAAGCCATCTCACCTTCTTTTAGGAATATATCATCTACTATTCCATCAAAAGGAGCTTTTATTTGAGCCATAGCCAACTGAGCTTTCAAAGTTTCAAGTTTTTTCTCAAGTGATTCTTTGCCATTTTTTGCTTGTAGAAACTGAATCTCAGAACCAATTTTTTGGTCCCATAACTCTTTTTGTTTCATATACATTGTGTTGGCAAGTTCAAGTGCAGTTTGTAATTCTTCTATTCCTTTTCGAGTTACAGCAGTATTTAAACATAGAATAAGTTGACCTTTAGAAACTCTATCACCTTCTTCTACATAAATTTTCTTTATTTGCCCATTCATTTCAGGGCTAATATATGCATCATTAACAGCTTCAACTGAACCATTAACTTCTATGAAATGGTCGAATTCTTCTGTGATTATATTTTTAGTTCTCACAGGAACAAGATAATTCTCTTTTGTATAATTTGTGTCTGCCAGAAGCTCATCTTCAAGTTTTGATATATCCTTTCTAAGATTTGTAATTTCTTTTTTCTTTCCTTTAATTTCTTTTTTAATTTGATCAATTCTATCTGTCGAAGAGCAAGATGCTAAGATTACGACTAATGCTAATACTAATATTTTTTTCATGATTTTAGTGTTTTTCTATTTATATTTATTTAGAGCTTTATCTAATTTGTTTTTTGCATTTAATAATTCAAAAATTGCGTTAAAATAATTTGATTGTGAGTTTAGGTATTGATTATGTACTTGTGTTAACTCAAGGCTTGAAGACATGCCTTGATTAAATTTTATTAATGTGCGGTCATAAATTCGTTTAGTTATTTTCATATTGGATTTCTCATTATTATATTTTTCGGAGGCTGTAGAAAAATCAGAGTTAGCTTGTTGAACTCCGAGAATAAGACCTTGTGAAACCATCTCCTTGCTGTTTCTGGCTTTTTCAAGTTCAAGTTTTGCTTGTTGAACTCTGGATAGTTTTAGACCACTACTAAAAATCGGTATGTTAAGAGTAGCTCCAACAATATTTGACGGAAACCAATCTTTTCCACTTTCAAAAAAATCAAAATCATTTCTCATAGCTTTCTGATTATAGCTGTAGAATGCCGAAATCGAAGGTAGAAATTCTGTTTTTTCCCGTTTCCAATTTAATTTTTGAAGATATTCCTGAGTTTGCATTAATTGAAAATCTATGTGTTCGTTTACATTAAAAGCGTTTGCTTGTAAAGCATTTGCACCAACAGTTTCAACAATGTTTTCAAGTTTGTCTGTTAGTATGATTTCTTCTTTCAAATCAATTCCCATTTGATATTTTAAAAGATTAAGGCTTAAATCAATTTGATTAGTAATTGCGTTAAGAGAAATTTCAATATTTTTCAAAGTATATTCCAATTGGTCAACATCAGTTTCTTCAACAAAACCGACTTTTAACATTTTGGAGGTTTCCTCAAAAATCTTTTTCAGATTTTCATAACTTGCTTCAAGGATGCTTTTATTTTCCTTTGCAACCAAAGCAAGAAAGTAAGTTTGAGTAACAGTTTCTTTGATGTCAACTTTTGCTTTGTCGAGAGCTTGCTGCGAAAGTTTTTTGTAAATTTTTGATGCTTGCAATCCAACAATATAAGGACCACTAAAAACTAACTGGGTTGCAGTTAAATCAAAAGATGCATTATGTTGAGTTCCGAATTTCATTTCCATATATGTGTCAGGAGGAGCATTTGGGTCAAAGATTTGAGCAGGAATCAAAGTAACAGGTATGTCCAGCATGTTTTGGTATGATAGTGATGAATTTACTTGAGGTAAACCCATTGCTGTAGTTTCCCAAACTTTCTTTTCGGATTTAACAATATCAAGTTGTGCATTTTTAACTGTAGCATTATTTTGAACAGCATATTCTTGTGCTTGTTTCAATGAAAAGCTTTTGGCAACTTGCCCGTAGGAAAGTTGCATCATTAAAAAAAGACTTATGATTATAAAAACTAATTTTTTCATTTTTCTTCTATTTTAAAATTCAAGGATTTTTTTTGTTTTTCTAAATATTCAATCCCTTTTCGATTTGAGATTCCTCTAATATGATTTTCAAACATTATTTCAAATACTTTTTCAAATGTAAAATCTGTAGATTTCAGAAAGTCTGAATCATGCATGCTTTCAAGTTTTTGGACATAAAAACGAGCAGTAAATTCTATATTGACTTCAGGTCTGAATAAGCCTTCATCAATTCCTTTTTTTAGATTAAGTTTTGTGTATTCGTAAACATTTTTTCTTTTTACATCAATAAATTTTTGAAATATTTGGGGATAATATTTTTTTAATTCATAAGTTAAAATTGGATTGAAATGTTTTACATTTTCGCTAACTATTTTACTAACTTCGAGTAATTGGTCTATAGCATTTTTTGCAGTTTTAACTCTTTTTTTATGTTTTTCACCTTCTTCTTCATGCATTAAATAAAAAATAGTTTCTAATAAATCATTTTTGTTTTTCACGTATTTATAAAGAGTTTTTTTTGAAATGCATTGGTCTCTGCAAATATCATCCATAGAAATGTTGCGGATACCAAATTTGATAAAAAGTTGAGCAGCTCTTCTTGCAATAATTTTTAATTTTTCATCCATCTTCTATTATATTTATTTAAGTGGCGGCAAAAATAAATTAAAAAACCTTAGGAAACAAATAATATTTAAAACGTTTCCAATATTTTATATTTTTTTAAGACGATAA
>CAYLPA010000173.1:0-1274 GCA_964385385.1 uncultured Saprospiraceae bacterium
CAAATTTAGTAAAGATGACAATAATAAACTAAAAGTAATACAATAAGTTTTTAACAAAAACTTTGACTAAAAATAACATAGAATTTTTTTTAAATACAACTTTAATTAATTTATTTACTCAAACCTCCCCAATATCCTCCCCCTATCCTCATTTGCTTTATCACTTTTAGAATAAAGTTCAATAAAAACTATTTCTTCATTTTCAGGCTTTTCTTTGTTTTCAAAGTGGGCATAAATTAATCTAAGTCCTGTATTCACTCCTTTTCCTTTTAAACTTCGGCAGGCAATTTTTCTTGCTTTAATCACGCAAGTAGTTATGCCCAAACCATCAATACGATAAGAAAATGGTGGTCGTTCAGCAGGATTCACCTTTAAAACCTTCTTTATAATTTCCAAATCATCTTTTAGCGTTTTATATCGCTTAGAGAGTTTCTTCAGGTCTTTTTTATATTCTTGCAGTTCGCTAAACTTCATCTTCGTGGCTATCGTAGTTTCTAACTGTATATGGTTGCTCTCTGTAAAATGCCAATTCGTAATCAATCACATCTCCTTCTTCGGTTGCTTTCCATGGTAAATCATTATGTGAATAATTGCTTATTTCAGAAGCAGAATAATTTGAAAGTTGATTTATCACCTGGTCGATTACTTCAATTTCGCTGGCTTTAATTTGTGTTAAATCCGGTTTTATCAAAGGAATATATCTTGTTTGCTGGTAGCCATGGAACTCAGTTTTTATTTTCTGTAATTCTTTGGCTTCAATCATTTTGTCAATCACAGCATTTATTTTTTGCGGTATAGGTCCGTAAGGAAGTTTTTTATACTGAGCACCGCTTAGGTGGTTTTCATAAATTTCGTAATAATTAAAATCAGAGAAATAAAGCAACTTATAAAGAACTGTTTCGCCAACATTAGCTTTGCCGGCACATCTTTCAAGTAGGTATAATAAAATATTACGGAATTTGTCAATCATTAATTCAGGAACTGAAATTCTTTCTTTATTTTCAGCTTTGCTTTTTTCTTTAAATTCAATTTTGTCTTCCTTAAAATTAAACTCTTTTGAAAGGATTTTGTCAATAGAAAATTCCAGATTTAAAGAGAGATTTATTAGTTCAATAATTGACACCTTTCGATTTCCTTGTTCAATCTGAACTAATGATGGGCGAGATATTTCAATAAGTTTAGCAAGCTCTTCCTGAGAAAGACCTTTAGCTTTTCTTATTGATAAGATTCTATTTCCTAATTCTTTATTTGATAATTCTGTTTTCATTGCCTTG
>CAYLPA010000173.1:1374-5869 GCA_964385385.1 uncultured Saprospiraceae bacterium
GGAGTAATATAGCTTGTCTTTTTTGAAACTTCGTCGAATTTCACATCACCTTTCAAAATAAAATCTTCTTCATTATTATCTGAAGGAATTCTGTGTGATCCGGTATCAATAACAACAGCTTTGTTTTTAACCATGTCTGCGGTAACAAATTCACATTTATCAATTGCTGCAATTAAAATATCGGCAGAAGCACAGATTTTTTTAAGATTCTTTGTTTCGCTATTACAAAGGGTAACAGTAGCATTTCCATGTTTTGATTTTTGAGACATCAAAATACTTAGTGGTTTTCCCACGTAATTGCTATTGCCAAGAATAACACAATTTTTGCCTTCTGTTTCAATTTTATAATGCTTGATTAATTCCATAACTGCATTTGGAACAAGAGGAAGGAAAGTTGGTAAGCCTATTGTCAGTTTTCCCAAGTTAATCGGATGCATTCCATTAACATCTTTTTTTGGAGAGATGCAGGAAATTACTTTTTCTTCGGAAATATGTTCAGGAAGCGGAAGTTGAACAGTCAATCCATTGACTTCATCATCATTATTTAAAAATTCAATTAAGTCGAGCAGTTCTTTTTCTTTTACTGATGCATGAAATTTATAAAGTGAAAAAATAATACCAGCTTCTTTACAGGCTTTTTCTTTTTCTGATAAGCTACTTTTGCTAAGTGGCTCCTCTCCTACTATGATAGCTGCAAGATGTAGTGATTTGTCAGTATTGTCGATTATTTCGGCTACTTCTTTGGTGATTTTTTTTTTGATTTTAGAAGCAATTTTTTTGCCGTCAATCAATTTAAATGTTTCTAATTTATTGGTATTATCTGTCATTATTTATCTTCTTTTAGGACCTTGATTAGAATTTTGCATCATTTTTAAAGCATTTTTTTTACCATCCTTGCTCGACATTACTTTCATTATTTTTCTGGTGTCTTCAAATTGTTTTATTAAACGGTTTACTTCTTGGATGTTAGTTCCGCTACCTAAAGCTATTCTTTTACGTCTGCCACCATTTAATAAATGAGGATTTTCTCGTTCATCTTCAGTCATTGAAGAAACTATTGCTTCGATACTTTTAAAAGCATCGTCATCAATTTCAACATCTTTCATTGCCTTTCCAACTCCGGGTATCATTCCCATCAGGTCTTTGACATTCCCCATTTTTTTTATCTGTTTAATTTGCGAAATAAAATCGTTGAAATTAAACTGATTCTTGGCTAATTTCTTTTGAAGTTTTCTTGCTGATTCTTCATCAAATTGTTCCTGAGCTTTTTCAACCAATGATACTATGTCGCCCATTCCGAGAATTCTGTTAGCCATTCGTTCGGGATAGAAAACATCAATAGCATCAAGTTTTTCGCCTATTCCAACAAATTTAATTGGTTTGTCAACAATTGACTTTATTGTTAAAGCAGCACCACCACGAGTATCACCATCTAATTTTGTAAGGACAACACCATCGAAATTTAGCACATCATTAAAAGCTTTGGCAGTGTTAACAGCATCTTGCCCTGTCATTGAATCAACAACAAACAAAGTTTCATGTGGATTAACATTTTTATGAATATCAGAAATTTCTTTCATCATTTCTTCATCAATTGCCAATCGTCCTGCAGTATCAATTATAACAACATTATAGCCTTGCTCTCTTGCTTGGTTTATTGCCTTTTTTGCAATCTTTACAGGATTTTTATTATCGTCTTCGGAGAAAACAGGCACGTTGATTTGTTCTCCAAGAACTTTAAGTTGTTCTATTGCAGCAGGTCGGTAAACATCGCCGGCAACCAACAAAGGAGTTTTTTGTTTTTTTGTCTTTAGATAATTTGCAAGTTTAGCTGCAAAAGTTGTTTTTCCTGAGCCTTGTAAACCTGCAATCAAAATTACTGATGGATTGGCTTTAATATTAATGTCAGTGTGAGTGCTGCCCATCAATTGTGTTAACTCATCATTAACAATTTTTACCATCAATTGCCCGGGAGATACAGAAGAAAGAATTTTTTCTCCTAAAGCTTTTTCTTTAATTCTATTGGTAAAATCTTTAGCAATCTTAAAGCTAACATCAGCATCAATCAAAGCTTTACGGACTTCTTTAAGAGTCTCGGCAATATTTATTTCAGTAATATGACCATGTCCCTTAAGAACTTTAAATGCTTTGTCTAACCTTTCGCTTAAACTTTCAAACATAAATTTTTTGTGTTAATTTTTTTAAAAACTTTTGCAAAATTAATTAAATTCTTTATTTGTTGATTCTAAGAATGAAAATTTTATTTATTTTAGCTATCTATTTAATGGTTTTTTATTAAAAAATTTTATTTAAATTTAACTTTTATTTAATTAAACAAACTATCATGCCCGAATTAGCAAAACTTGACAAAATAGCAATAAATGTAAGGTCGCATAAATTGCTAAAAAAATTACTAAAAGAAAATCCACAATTAGATGAAATCATGCGGAATGCTCACAACGAAACCGAAGCTCTTGTTGGAGTTCGTAATTGGGTGTTAAGTGAGTTAGAAAAAAGACCGGATGCTTTAAAATTTTATAAATGTGAAGAAACAGGGAGGAAAATTTATGAATCATTGTGTTGGAAAGATTTTGCTGCAATAAGAATTTTAGACTATCTCGACAATGCAGGCAAAAGATATGAAGACCTGAATCTTCGGGGAGAAATTGCAATCAGTAATCCAATAAATATGATTTGGCTTGCTGTTGTTCAAGGTACAGGCGGTGCAAAGCCTTATTTCTTTGAAGACATGCTCCATCTTTTCAGACAATTTACAGGAAAAAGCAAAAGAAAAATACCTGATAAAGAAAAAGTTTTAGAATGGATGGACAGATATCCTTCTGGTGTTGACCCACGAATTATAAAACTGCGGGAAGAAAACCGAAACAGGATTATCAATATTATGATAAAAAAGATGGACGAGGGTAAAATTAGTGACCCAAAATTTAAGTTCAAAAAAGGAATTTCGCAGCAGCAAAAGTTTCTTCAAATGCTTGAATGGTGGAAGGATATGTTATTTCACTTGAAGTTTGCAATTCGCGACCCCAAAACACTTAACGAAATGCTCGGTAATTCTCTTGACCCTGACACTATGAAGGTGCTTTATAATGCTAAGAAAGTCGGAATTCCTTTCTTTGTTAATCCTTATTATTTATCACTTTTGCATGTTAGAGTTCCTTATTTTGCTATTGGTGCCGACCTTGGCATCAGGGATTATATTATTTACAGACCACAACTTGTTGAAGAATTCGGTCATATTGTTGCCTGGGAAAAAGAAGATATAGTTGAACCGGGAAAACCAAATGCAGCAGGTTGGCTGCTTCCCTCCCATCATAACGTTCATAGACGATATCCCGAAGTAGCAATTTTAATTCCTGATTCTGTTGGAAGAGCTTGTGCAGGACTTTGTTCAAGTTGTCAAAGATTATACGATTTTCAACGTGGAAATCTTAATTTTGACCTTGATAAACTTAAACCAAAAGAAACCTGGGCTAATAAACTAAAACGACTTATTGCTTATTTTGAAAACGACTCTCAACTTCGTGATATACTTATTACAGGTGGCGATGGGCTTATGAGTTCAAATCGAACGCTTGAAAAAATTCTTGACGAAATTTATGAAATGGCTCAAAGAAAAATTGAAGCTAACAAAAACAGAAAAGAAGGAGAAAAATATGCCGAATTGCTTAGAGTTAGAATTGGTTCAAGATTGCCTGTTTATTTGCCGCAACGTATTACTCCCGAATTAATAAAAATCTTAGCAGAGTTTAAAGCAAAAGCATCCAAAATTGGAATAAAACAATTTTTAATTCAAACACATTTTGAATCTCCGATGGAAGTAACTCCCGATTCTCGCGATTGTATTAAGAAGTTAATCTCTGCCGGTTGGACTGTAACAAATCAACTTGTCTTTACAGCAGCTGCTTCGAGAAGAGGACATACTGCAAAACTCCGACAAGTGCTGAATGATGTTGGTGTGTTGACTTATTATACTTTCAGTGTTAAGGGATATATGGAAAACAATTTCAATTTCGCAACTAACGAGAGAGCAGTTCAGGAACAGTTAGAAGAAAAAGCTATTGGGATTGTTCCAAAAAAGTTTTTTGGAACAATTAAACAATTTCCTCATGAAGCCGAAATGATGGTCGAAAATATTACTGAATTAAGAAAAGCATCAGGCCTCCCCTTTCTTGCTACCGACAGAAATGTTATTAATCTTCCAGGAGTTGGTAAAAGTTTAACATTTCGTGTTATCGGTGTTACTCGCTACGGAAGACGTATTCTTGAATTTGACCATGATGCTACACGAAATCATAGTCCAATAATTCACAAAATGGGAAAAATGGTAATTATTGAATCTAAATCAATAGGCGAATATCTTGACCAACTTGAAGAAATGGGAGAAGACAGAAATGATTATGAAGGAATATACGGTTATTCAATTGGTGAGACAGAACCAAGAATGCCTGTTTATGAATATCCTGAATATAATTAT
>CAYLPA010000174.1:0-5867 GCA_964385385.1 uncultured Saprospiraceae bacterium
GGTAAAACTGTAGGTTCTTTTAAGGAATCATCAAAATTTAATTGAAAATCAACAGTGTCTTTATCAATATCTACAAGCATTTCTTCAGCAATTTTTTGCAATCTTGCTTCGGTATATCTCATTGCAGCAGGATTGTCGCCATCAATTGAACCAAAGTTTCCTTGACCTTCAATCAAAGGATATCTTAAAGACCAATCTTGAGCCATACGAACCATTGCATAATAAACAGAAGTATCTCCATGGGGATGATATTTTCCTAAAACTTCTCCAACTATTCTTGCAGATTTTTTATAAGCTCTATTTGAAAAAACTCCAAGATCAAGCATTCCAAAAAGCACCCTGCGGTGAACCGGTTTAAATCCATCTCTTACATCCGGTAAGGCTCTCGAAACAATCACAGACATAGAATAATCTATGTATGCTGATTTCATCTGATCTTCAATGTTAACCTTAATAATTTTATCGTTCTCTTGCATTTTTAATCCTTTGTTTAAACGTCAATGTTTTAGTTTATAAGATTCAATATTTACTTAAAATATAAACTGTACAAAAGTAGTTGTTTTTATTAAACTTATTGCCATTTATTTCAAGTTTTATTACTAACAAATTGATGTTAATAAATATTACTGCCGAAAATATTATATTTTAGTATTGTATTTAATTTTGATGTAAGTAAATATTATAAAATTTCTGAAAAAAAGATATACGAAATTTATTAATATTCATAATTTTGTAAAATATTTTTCTAATTTTAGTATTAGTAATAAACATTTACTTTTTTACGTTAACTATAAATAATTTTTTATATAAATTATTAATAAAAAACTATGGAAGCAAAATTTTCCCAAAGAGTAAAAGATGTTCTATCATTTAGTCGCGAAGAAGCACTACGACTTGGCAATGACTATATTGGTATTGAGCATTTTTTATTAGGAATGATACGAGAAGGAGAAGGTAAAGCAATTCAGGTTCTTTCACATTTGGGTGTAGATTTATCAAAACTCAGAAAGAATATTGAAGATTCAATTCAAGGAGATAATACCAAAGAGAGAGAAATAGATAACATTCCTTTAATTAAACAAGCAGAAAGAATCCTAAGAATAACATATCTTGAAGCCAAAACTTTTAACAGTGATTTAATAAGAACAGAACACTTATTGCTCGCAATATTGAAAGACGAAAATAATATTGTTACTAAATCTGTTGAATCTTACGGAGTTGATTATGATTCAGTGAGAGAAGAATTTAAAGCATTAATTACAAATAGCGATTCAAATTTGAGTATTAACCCAAAAGATGAATTCCCTGGTGAAACTGCCGATGATATGGATGAAGGTCTCGGAAGTAAAGGATTTGGCGAAAGTGCAAGAAAAACTTCAGATGCAAAATCAAAAACTCCTGTTTTAGATAATTTCGGTAGAGATTTAACAAAAGCAGCAGAAGAAAACCGCCTTGACCCAGTTGTTGGAAGAGAACGTGAATTAGAACGTATTGCTCAAATCCTAAGCAGAAGAAAGAAAAACAACCCAATTCTTATTGGAGAACCCGGTGTTGGTAAATCAGCTATTGCAGAAGGATTAGCTCTTAGAATAGTAAACCGAAAAGTTTCACGAGCTTTGTTTAACAAAAGAATTGTTACTCTTGATATGGCTTCAATTGTTGCCGGCACAAAATACCGAGGTCAATTTGAAGAAAGAATGAAAGCCGTTTTAAATGAGCTGGAAAAAAATCCTGACGTAATTCTTTTTATTGATGAAATTCATACTATCGTTGGTGCAGGTGGAGCAACAGGTTCTTTAGATGCTTCAAATATGTTTAAACCGGCATTAGCAAGAGGTGATATTCAATGTATCGGAGCAACAACTCTTGACGAATATCGCCAAAATATTGAAAAAGACGGAGCGCTTGAACGAAGATTCCAGAAAATTATAGTTGACCCAACAAGCCCCGATGAAACTATTGAAATTCTTAATAATATAAAAGAAAAATATGAAGACCATCATCTTGTAACTTATTCTGATGATGCTATTAATTCCTGTGTTTCCCTTACTTCACGATATATTAGCGACAGATATTTGCCCGATAAAGCAATTGATGCAATGGATGAAGCAGGTTCGAGAGTTCATATTAAAAACATTCACGTTCCTATCGAAATTCTTAATATCGAAACACAGATAGAAGAAATCAAAAAGAAAAAATTGCATGCAGTAAAAAGTCAGAAATATGAAGATGCTGCTGAATATAGAAATACTGAAAGAAGTCTTCAAAACAAACTTGAAGCAGCAAAACGAGAATGGGAAAAAGAATCCGAAATTAACCGTGAAACTGTTTCTGAAGATAATGTTGCTGAAGTTGTAGCGATGATGACGGGAGTTCCTGTTCAACGAATTGCTCAAAACGAAAGTAGCCGATTAATTTCAATGGATAAAGACTTACAGAACTCTGTAATAGGTCAGGACGAAGCAATAAATAAAGTTGTTAAAGCAATAAGAAGAAACAGAGCCGGTTTAAAAGACCCTAATAAACCAATTGGTTCATTTATTTTTCTCGGACCTACAGGTGTTGGAAAAACACATCTTGCAAAAATTCTTTCTAATTATTTGTTTGACACAAACGATGCTCTTATTCGCATTGATATGAGTGAATATATGGAAAAATTTGCTGTTTCCAGATTAGTTGGTGCTCCTCCCGGATATGTTGGATATGAAGAAGGCGGTCAGCTATCGGAAAAAGTCAGAAGAAAACCATATTCTGTTGTTTTGTTAGATGAAATAGAAAAAGCTCATCCTGATGTTTTTCACATATTGTTACAGGTATTGGATGACGGATTACTAACCGATAGTTTTGGAAGAAAAATTGACTTTAAAAATACTATCATCATAATGACTTCAAATATCGGCTCACGTCAATTGAAAGATTTTGGTGAAGGAGTGGGTTTCAAAACAAATGCCAAAACATCAGGAAAAGCCGAATATGCCAAAGGTGTTTTAGAAAATGCTTTAAAGAAAACTTTTGCTCCCGAATTTCTTAATAGAATTGATGATGTTGTATTTTTTAAATCTCTTGAACGTGAAAGCATTCATCAAATTATTGATATTGAACTTAAACATTTGTATAAAAGAATCACTGACTTAGGTTATAAAGTGAAATTATCTGAGAAAGCAAAAGATTATATTGTTGACAAAGGTTGGGATTCTCAATTTGGTGCCAGACCATTGAAACGTGCAATTCAAAAATATATTGAAGACCCTCTTGCCGAAGAAATTATCATGACTAAATTTCGTGAAGGCGATGAAATTAAGATTGATTTTGATGAGAAGAAAATTGAAATAACAATTAAGGTTGTTAATAAAGCAAAAGCGAAACCTAAAAAAACTTCTAAATAAAAATTATCGTTTATAAAGAAATTATAAACAAAATCATATACAAAGCAATATCATCAATATCTCCTTCTATTGTTAATATTTGTTCTGCTTTGCGGTTTATTTTATTATTGCTTCCATACCATACTTTGTTGTCTTCGATAATAAAAGCACATTCGTTTGTTTTGTCGGGATAAACCAATTCGTTTCCCTTAATAATAAATCTCAACTCTCCTATTTCATCTTTGTTTCGGCTTCCATTATAAATTCTATCTCCAATAACAACCAATGCACATTCGTTTTGTTTATTATGAAAATATACCTTATTTTCTGTTATAATGTATAATGGATTTCTTTTAGTGCATTTTGTGCTTCCGCTTTCATATATTTTACCATCATCAACAACATAAGCACATTGATTTTGTTTGTAAAACTTAACATTTGCCTGACCATAAGCAATAATGGAAATGAAAAATAATAATGATGTTAATGCTAAAACTTTTTTCATAGTGTTTAAATTTATTAATATTATTTAATTATTTTTTTTCAAAATTAAATATAATTTTTCAAATAAAAAAAAAATTATACTTAATAATTCATTTGCTCTTTATTTTGAAAAAATTCTTGTTTGTGAAATTTTATATAATTTCGCAAAAAATTTATAACAGACTATTATGGAAAAGGAAAAAAAACATATTTTAAAAGGTGGCGAATTTCTTATCAAAGAAACTAAAGCTGATGACATTTTCATTCCTGAAGAGTTTGACGAGGAACAAAAAATGATTATTCAAACTTGTGAAGATTTTCTTGAAACAGAAATCTTTCCTAATTTGGACAGAATAGACGAACAGGAAGATGGTTTGATGAGAGAATTATTAAGCAAAGCAGGTGAATTAGGGCTTTTAGGAATTTCTATTCCGGAAAAATATGACGGCTTTGAACAATCGTTCACAACTTCGATGCTTGCCAGCGCTAGCATGGGCTCGGGTTATTCGTTCTCTGTTGCTTATTCAGCTCATACAGGCATAGGAACGCTTCCTATTTTATATTATGGAAACGATGAACAAAAAGAAAAATATATACCAAGATTAGCTTCAGGGGAATTAGCAGCAGCATATTGTCTAACCGAACCTAATGCCGGTTCAGATGCTAACTCAGGAAAAACTAAAGCAGTTTTATTGGAAGATGGAAAACATTACATTTTGAATGGACAAAAAATGTGGATAACAAACGGTGGATTTGCCGATATACAAATAGTTTTTGCCAAAATTGATAACGATAGAGTGTTGAGTGCTTTTATTGTTGAAAAAGATTTTCCGGGAGTTGTAATAAATCCTGAAGAGAAAAAAATGGGTATTAAAGGTTCTTCTACTGTTCAAATATTTTATAACGATTGCATGGTGCCTGTAGAAAATCTTCTTGGAAAAAGAGGCGGAGGTTTCAGAATTGCTTTGAATATTTTGCACATGGGACGAGTGAAATTAGGTGGAACTGTTCTTGGTGCTGCAAAAACTACAATAAATCAATCTGTGAACTATGCCAATGAAAGAAAACAATTTGGAACAGAAATCGCAAATTTCGGTGCTATAAAATACAAACTTGCCGAACAGGTAATAAAAACTTTTGTTACCGAATCTTCGGTTTACAGAGTTTGCAAAAATATTGATGATGCTATTCAATTACTTGTAGATAGTGGAGTAGAAAAAGATAAAGCAAGTATAGAGGGAATTGCACAGTATGCAATAGAAGCAGCATTCCTGAAAGTTTATGGTTCTGAAGTGCTAAACTATGTTGTTGACGAAGCTGTTCAGATATTCGGTGGCATGGGATTTTCTGCCGAAACTTCAATTGACAGAGCTTACCGCGATTCGAGAATTAACAGAATTTTTGAAGGCACAAACGAAATCAACAGGCTGTTGGTTGTTGACACTACAATTAAAAAAGCTCTTAAAGAAGGTTTTGATGTTATCAGGTATGCAAATTATATTATCAGAGTTCTTAAAGAAGTTAAAGAAGTTGAAAAAACGAATCTGTCATATTATGATGAAAAGAAACAATATGTTAGGAACTTCAAAAAGACTGCTTTGCTATTGCTTGGTGTTATCTCCGAAAAATTTCAACGTAAATTAACCGAAGAGCAAGAAATCCTTTTTAATATTTCAGATATTATTATGCAGTCTTATGCTGCCGAGTCAGCACTTTTAAGAGTAAGAAAATTAGGGCAAATAAATGGTGAAGAATCAGTAAAAATCTATAAAGATATTATTGATGTTTTTATTTATGATGTTGCTAACAATATTAGGAAAGCCGGAATGGATGCTATCAATTCATTTGCTGAAGGCGAAGAACAAGAAATTCTTATCAAACGCATCAACTTTTTCACTAAAGTAAGAGCTATTAACGTGAAAGATGCAAGAAGAAGAATTGCTGAAAAATTAATAGAAGATAATAAATATAAATTTTAGAATCTTTTTGCTTTAGTTAATAACCTTTGTTTTATAAGTT
>CAYLPA010000175.1:0-5847 GCA_964385385.1 uncultured Saprospiraceae bacterium
AAATATTTTTTTAAACCTTTGAGGAAATTCATCTTTTAGGTGGACTTCTTCATTTGTAAATGGATGTATAAATTTTAAAGAATAGGCGTGCAAATACAAGCCTTTACCGTTTAAAATTAAATTTTCAATTCCATATTCTTTATCTCCCAATATCGGATTTCCGATATTTGATAGATGTTTACGCAATTGATGTCTTCTTCCAGTTTGAGGTTCTAATTGTACCAAGTTGAGTTTGCCGAATTTTTCGGAAGGGACGGATTCGCAAAGAGTATAATTCGATTGTGATTTCTTGCCATCAACTTCTGAAGTGATTTTTCCACTATCGTTCATTTCACCAATAGTAACTGCATAGTAGGTTTTCTTAACCTCTTTATTTTCAAACATTTTATTTAGAGCACGAATGCTACTGCTTGTTTTCCCAATCAATAAAATACCTGTGGTTGCATAATCTAATCGATGAACAGGTTGTGGTGTTGTAGCATCAGGAAGATTACTTCTTTTGATGTTTTGAGCTAAAGCATTGGCAATGGTTTTAAAACTATTGCCGCTAACCAAAATACCAGCAGGTTTATGAATCACCGCTAAGTAATCGTCTTCAAATAATACTTCAAGTTGAAAGATTAGTTTTTTCTTCGGACTGACTTCTTTTGGAATGGATAAGCTAATGCATTCTCCACCATTTATAAAAGTAGCCGAAGTAGCAATAACATCATTAACCGTAATATACTGTTTCTTTAATGCTTTCTTTAATGCTGATTTCGTTAAAACTGCATTGAAAATACCTACACCATACTCTTGGAGTCGCATAGGAGTGGGTAGTTTGGAAACAATATGGGATTCGGTTGGCTTGATGATGTTTTTTCTTATATGATTGTCAACGTTCTTGTATGTGTAATATTACACTTATTTTCCTATTATTAAGTAAAACTTTTTGCTTTCTTTTATTATTTATTCTTTGCTTTTGTTGGTTTCTTAAAATTGGTTGTAACGGTTATGGCTATGAACAGTACGGGGCACGGATTACAAATCCGCGCCAGCGGTGCCAGCAGTGAAAAGCTATTACTCTTCTAATTCTAATAATATTTCTTCAATTCTTTTGTTTTTTTCTTCTATTTCATTCATATAAACAAATTTGTTACCCAATAAAGAAGTACCAATTAGCTGATAAGTTTCAATTCTTAGATCGCAATATTCCCTTAGCAATTGGTTTTGGTTTTTCAAATTCTCAGGTAATCCTTCAATATCATTTAATTTATCTAGTATTTGTATGTTTTTTTGCCAATAAGGGATCCCTGTATCCACAATAAATTGCATAGCTTCCTGAACCTCTGCATTTTCAATTAACGTAAATAGTTCTAATGCTTTCTCTTCATTTTTAATAAGCTCACTAATATTATTTTCGTAGTCAGCATTATCGAAATCTGCCGGACTTTTATATAAATCACCTGCGATAAAAGCCATTGCTGCAATTATGACTAAGGAAATTGCACCAACACCGACAGCTTTCCAACCGGAATAAAACTCTCCGCCAGATTCCTTATGATTTTTCAAGCTTTCTCCTTGAACTTTTTCAACAATCAGATATATGATTCCTGTATAAATCAATGGAATCAAAGCATTTGGTATTTTATCAATAATCTCTTCAGGTATCGAAAATATACCTGCAAAAATTAATATGGTTGATATTATGCCTATTAAAAATGATTTTTTTGCGTTCTCAGGTTGCTCTAAAGTCTCATAATTCTTTTTTACTAAATATCCAGCTGCAAGAGGTCCTCCAAAGTATGTGGCAATCGTAATTGCTCTCTGTGAGTAAAGCTTTTTGCTTTCTTCCATTATTTATTCTTTGCTTTTGTTGGTTTCTTAATATTGGCTGTAATGGTTATGGTTATGAACAGTGCTGTACACGATTGCAAATTCTCGCCAGCGGTGCTTTCATAAATTAATTAAGTAATCTATCTTCATGTTTTTAAAAATTGCTTCAGAGGGTCCACCCATTATTATTCCAATTCTATCTCCGAAAAAACTTTGGAAATCGTGCTCAAATAGAAATACTTCATTGACGAAAAAATAGTATTTGTTCTTTATTCTCCGTATTGTAAATTTATTATATCCATATTTATTGAAAGAATAATCATCAAAACTTGTATGGTTTACCCATTGTTTTTCTCCATTGTCATAACAACCAATATTTATTGAAAGGCTGTATTTGCTTGATAATCTAAGATAATAAAACTTCATTGGGTCTGTATTTTTTAAGCCCCAAGTAAAACTTACACTATTAAAGTAAGGTAATTCAATTCTTTTAAAAATATATTCTATTTCGAAATCTTGTTGGCTTATATCATCAATTTCTCCTGAGATTAATCTACCGCTGGAATAATTGTTTTTTATTTCATAACCTAAATTGGAATATTTAGCATAAAACATACCTACAGGATTAGAGGTATATGTTCCCCAAACTGTAGTTGGCTCACTAAAATCACATGTGTAGTATTCATCTCTGTTAGAATTGGATATTGAATTGTATTGCTTGTAATCATTTTGAGGATTTTCGCCTCCTTCTGTTGTTTCAAAAGAAATTTCATATCCATAGAGGGTATCACTTAGGACAATGGCAAACGCTTTTACATAATACTTTGTTTCAGGTTTAAGCCCAGTTATCTTATATTCAAAACCATTATTCCCTGCTCCTAATTTAACATAATCATTGTTTAGGTTTGGTGATGAGTATGCACTCCAACATAACCCTTTATCGGTTATTTCATCGGTAATATATTTAAAATCTGCTCCAGATACCGCACTATTGGACGAAATATCTGTAGCTGACAATGTAATTATTCCACTAATATTAAAAATAGGGAATTCGATTAAATCAGGATTTTCCTCTTTATTACAGCTTACAAAAAACAAACTTAATAAGAAGAAAAACGAGCAAGCTTTATATATTATTATTTTCATTGTGCCATATTTTAAACATTGATTAATTTATTAATAACTAGGGTTATTGGCATCCGCAAGCTGCTTTTGCTGCTTGCTGGAATGTTTTATATGAAAAAAATATACCATCCAAATTACCCTTTGTATAAGGTTCAGAAGACTTTGAATTATAATTTATAGTCCATTCTTTTCCATCTCTGCACTTTATTTTATAATATCTCTTAGTATTGTCAATTAAATATCCATAATCATCTAATATTATATAACAAGGCTCGTTTCTGTTATTATCATAATAATCATAACTTCCATCGTTAGATGTTTCAGCCAGACTTGTCAAAAAATCATTAAACTCCCCTTTTAAGGAGTTTATCCCTCTCTGTGCCCCTTCAAGAGATGCAATTCCTAATTCATCATAATTTACAATCTTTGAAGGCTTATCTTTATACAAAAGAATATCATATTTAATTGTAGCAGTCCTAGCAGGTCTACTGGAGGCTTTACTGAATATATTGAAAAGTCCTGCAAGCTTTTTCTCACCATCATTATCTTCAAATATAACATAAAAATCTAGCTTAATTTCAACTGAAAGCCTAACACAATCATCATCATATTTATATGATACCATTTCAGAATTACTTATACCACCACTATAATTATCGAACATTTCATAATACTTTTCACTTGTATTATAAACAGATTTTGAAACAATACTTTTGAAATTTTTTATATCTCTTTCTTCAAGGATTATTTCTTTTTCAACTTGAGATGAAAAAATACCATCAGGGAAATATTTGATGAATTCTTTTTTGCTTTCAAGTGATGTAATAAGTTTGTAAGCGCGATTTTCTGCTATTAAAGAGATGGGGGTGAATTTTTCATAAACAAGACTAAGTTTACTCATATCATTTCCTGCTATTGATATAACTTTTTTTTCAACTTTATCAACATAAGCAGGAAAATTGTCATATACTTTTTTATAGTCGGAAAATGTGCCTGAAAGTTCAAAAGCTTTTTTTGAGATTTCCTCTTTTCTTTCAGGAAATTCTTTAAAAAGTTTTAAACAGTCATCAACAGTTATAGCAAGACTACTGGCGCGAACCGAAGCTATAGATTTTATATTTGGAAATTGATAAACAAGTTCAGAAAGTTCATCAACAGTTTTCGTTTGACTTATTAATTCATCATATAAATTATTTATACAATTGCTGCTTGGAAATTCTTTTGCCAAATAAATTAAATCACCTTTACTAGCGGTTAAGTATAAATTGTTAATTATTCCACAATCATTACAGTCTTTTTTTTGTGAAGGATATTTTCTTATTGCATCTTTTAGCTGTGTTACATTACTAGAATAATTATAATATTTGATTTTAGCTTCATTCAAATATTTAGTATTTGGTATTAAGCTAATTAATTCCGGCAAATCATATCTTTTTAGATTAATAACAGATTTTGAAAAAATATCATCTTTATGTTTGCTTTTTGGGAATAGGTAAACAAAGTCTCTTACATCTTGTATATTCCGCACTTTAAAATTTGGCTCAACGCTTTTTGGAATGATGACAAAATTTGAATTAGATATTTCTTTAAGTACAAGGTAGTTGGGGCATTTCTTTTTTACCCATTGTTCTACATTTAATACATTAGATTTTTTATTCTTTCCACCTAATAAATTCAAAGTGAATGGAATAGAATAACCTATGATGGCTCCAATTGCTGCGTTAGCTATGGGAACTGATTTTGGGGAATCACCATCAGGTATTTGTATCAAATCTGATTCATAGCCAGCATAAGCACCAGCTATTGGTCCTGCAATTTGGAAAGACCATCCAACGGCATTAGACTTTTTAATATAACCTGCTCCTCTTACAGTTGTTCTAGAATTATAATCTGCTGCGGATATGTCTTTGTAAATAGGCTTTAATGTATTGCATGAGGTTAGTACAAATAAAATGCATGCTAAAATAAAATACTTCATAATTTCTATTTTTATATTATCTATAATAACCAAACAACCATGCGATTCCCATTCCGACTCCAATTATTGGGTAATACATAGCTTCTCCCCTTAAACCTATACCAACTGAAAATTGATTAAAGCTATTAGGAATATTTGCATTCAAGGACTGCTTATATTCAGCATTAATTATTATTAAACCATCACTAAAGTCACCTTTAAACATGCTTATCATTATTCCTGTTTTCCAATAAGTAGAAGCTCCGTTATATTTGAAATAATCCTGATATCCAATGCCCACATAAGGAGCTATGTTTTTTGACAGCTTTATGCTGTATGGCAAACATAAAGAGCCACTAAAATTATATCCTGTCAGATTTAGATTTTCTTCGCCAATTTTATATCGAGATACATTAATGCCAGCATCTAATATGACAGGATAAACAGTCCATCGTAATAGGTATTCATCGCTATATCTTTTATTAATAAAATCATAACCATTAATATTACTTGAATAAAAATTCGTATTTTGAAAGGAATAAATAAATGAAGGGTGTATCAAATATTTTAAATTTTTCTTAAAAAAAAGTTTTGATGGTGTTGGACTATTCGAGTATTGGCCATAAGAAACAATAGTTATTAATAATCCAACAAAAAGCAGTGTAATTCTCTTCATAATATAATCTTTAATGTGTATTCATTTTCGTTTATCCTTATTTACATTTTATACAATTTTAAAAATTTTCGTCATACTTTAACCTCCCAAATATAATAAATCTTTTTCAAACAACTATGTTTAATCTAATTAAAAAGGTTTTTTTGATATACAAATTTGGTTTTGTTCCCAATAGAAAAACCCCTTTGCAATCCATAGATTAACAAAGGGGTTTACATTTTCTGAGGTCTCGAGCGGATTCGAACCGCTGTAAATGGTTTTGCAGACCACCGCC
>CAYLPA010000176.1:0-2334 GCA_964385385.1 uncultured Saprospiraceae bacterium
AAATTTATGTAAAACTAACTAATTTCCCGTTTTTGTTTGAAAAATAGTTTTAATAATTCCGAGCATTCTTTTTTCAAAATCCCTTTAGTAGCTTTTGTTTTTGGGTGAAGGATATTTTTTTTAATTAGAGAATATCCTCTTTTTTTATCGGCAGCCCCGTAAACGATTTTTCCTATTTGTGTCCAGAAAGCTGCACCGGCACACATAACACAAGGTTCGAGAGTAACATATAAAATACATTCAGTAAGATATTTTCCTCCCAAAAAGTTGCTTGCAGAGGTAAATGCCTGCATTTCGGCGTGAGCAGTTACATCGTTTAGCCGCTCACTCAAATTGTGTGCTCTTGCAATAATTTGGTTTTCACAAACAATCACTGCTCCAACAGGAACTTCGTCAGCATCAAAAGCTTTTTGAGCTTCTTTCAAAGCTTCTTTCATAAAATGTTCGTCATCGTAATTTAAGATAGGCATGGTACAAAAATAATAATTTAATAATAAAATATATTAATTGAATATTTGAACTTTGTAAATGAACAATTTTAAAAAATGAGTGAACGGAAATTATATATCTAAGTAAATCAGAATAACATTTTTTTTAACTTCGCAAATAAATTAAAACAAAAAAAATGTTGCGAACAAACACTTGCGGAGAATTAAAAATCAACAATAAAGGCGAAAAAGTTACACTTTGCGGATGGATTCAGAAATCGAGAGATTTGGGAGGAATGACTTTTGTTGACCTGCGTGACCGCTACGGAATCACTCAATTAGTTTTTAATATGGAAACAGATTCCGAACTTTGTGAAAAAGCCCGAAAATTAGGTCGTGAATATGTTATAAAAGTTATTGGAACCGTAGAGGAAAGAAGTAATAAAAATCCGAAAATGCCTACCGGAGAAATTGAAATATTCGTTGATAATATCGAAATTTTAAACAAATCAAAACTTCCACCATTTACCATCGAAGATAACACAGATGGAGGCGAAGAACTGCGAATGAAATATCGTTATCTTGACCTTCGCAGAAATATTAATAAAAAAAATCTTGAACTCAGACACACTATGGCAATAGAGGTTCGCAACTTTTTGAGCTCTCAGGATTTTATAGAAATAGAAACACCTTTTTTAATAAAATCTACTCCCGAAGGTGCCAGAGATTTTGTCGTTCCCTCACGAATGAATCAGAATAAATTTTATGCACTCCCTCAATCTCCTCAAACTTTTAAACAATTGTTGATGATTTCGGGATTTGACAAATATTATCAGATAGTAAAATGCTTTCGCGACGAAGACCTTAGAGCTGACCGTCAGCCGGAATTTACTCAGATTGATTGCGAGATGTCGTTTGTAGAACAGGAAGACATTCTTCTTGCTTTTGAAGGTTTGGCTAATCATCTTTTTAAAAAAGTGATTAATGTTGAAGCAGAAAAATTTCAACGTATTTCTTATCAGGATGCAATGAAATATTATGGCTCAGACAAACCCGACATACGATTTGAGATGAAGTTTGTTGAATTGAATGATGTGGCTCAGGGGAAAGGTTTTAAAGTGTTTGACGATGCGGAATTAGTTGTTGGAATTTGTGCAGAAAATTGTGCAGAATATTCCCGAAAAAAATTAGACGCACTAACAGATTTTGTCAGAAAGCCACAAATCGGAGCTAAAGGTTTGGTTTATATAAAAAATAATTCTGACGGAACTTTCAAATCTTCTGTTGACAAATTTTTTAATCAGGATGAGTTAAAACTTTTTGCAGAAAAATTCAATGCTAAGCCCGGAGATTTGATTTTGATTCTTGCCGGAGAAAAAAACCAAACCCGAAAAGCACTTTGTGAATTACGACTTGAAATGGGCGAACGTTTAGAATTAAAAGCACAAAAAAAATTCTGCCCTTTATGGATTGTTGATTTTCCCCTTTTGGAATGGAACGAAAACAATCAGCGTTTTCAGGCAATGCACCATCCTTTCACATCGCCAAAACCTGACGATATTGAACTTCTGGAAAGCAAGCCGGAAGAAGTCAGGGCTAATGCTTACGACATGGTAATAAACGGGATAGAAATTGGCGGAGGCTCAATAAGAATTCACAATAAAGAACTTCAAAACAAAATGTTCAAAATTCTTGGATTTACCGAAGAAGAAGCACAAAAACAATTCGGATTTCTGATGAATGCCTTTGAGTATGGAGCTCCACCTCATGGAGGCATTGCTTTTGGTTTTGACAGATGGTGTGCTTTGTTTGGCGGCTCAGATTCTATTCGTGATTTTATTGCCTTTCCAAAAAACAATCAGGGAAAAGATATAATGATTGATTCTCCTGCAACAATTTCACAGGA
>CAYLPA010000176.1:2434-5841 GCA_964385385.1 uncultured Saprospiraceae bacterium
AGTTCCCCTTCTTTTTCTATAACATATTCCTGATATTTAAAAATATTTTCAAAATATTTTACAGCATCTTCGGGAGTGTTCATGCACGAAGACACAGAAAAAGTAACAAGGATTATCGAAAAATAATTTGATTTTTTCATTTTATAAAAATAAAATTTTAATTTTGTTCCAAAGTATAAAACTATGAAAAAAGTATTAACTATAATTATTATTGGTTTATTGTTTGTTTTTGTTTCAACTTCTTGTGAGCCGGACGAAAAGTGTAAAAATTGCAAAACAGTTACTTACGATGCAAATGGTAACATTATTAATGAAACAGCTCTTGTTGAATATTGCGGAGTCGATCTTGAAAATATAGAAAATGAAGCTCCAATTGTTGTTGGTGGCGAAAAAACACAATATGAATGTGAATAAAAATTTTGGCTTAAAACTTTATTCCGATAATTAACACATCGTCAATTTGTTCACTGCTACCTTTCCAATTTTCGAAAACCTGGTCGAGTTTTTCTTTTTGTTTTGTCATAGAAATTCCCTGCATTTCAATCAAAGTGTCTTTAAGCCTTTTTCTAAGGAATTTTTTTCCGTTTTCACCTCCAAATTGGTCAACATAACCATCAGAGAAAATATAAACCGCATCATCTTTTTCCAGTGTAAATTCCTTGTTTGTAAAAGAAACCATATTATCGTGAATAGAGACAGGCATATTGTCTCCTTTAAAATGCATCAACTCCTTGTTTCTGATAATAAACATAGGATTGTTTGCACCTGCGAATTGTATAATATTTGTTTCGCTGTTAATAGAACAAACTGCTATGTCCATTCCATCGCGTAATTCATCATTACTGCCTGTTTGGTTCAGAGATTTTATAACATTAGCTCTCATAAGATTTAGAATTTCATTTGGCTGAGTAATGCCTTCCCTGTTGACAATGTCGTTTAAAAAAGTTACACCGAGCATGCTCATAAATGCACCGGGAACTCCATGTCCTGTGCAGTCGGCAGCCACGATAATTATGTTGTTTTCATATTTTGTTTCCCAGTAAAAATCACCGCTGACAATATCTTTGGGTTTATAAAGAATGAAAAAGTTTTCCAGAATTTCATCAAAATTTTCAATGTTTGGCAAAATAGCTCTTTGAATTCTTTGGGCATAATAAATACTGTCGGTAATTTCTTTTTTTTGCAATGCGATTCTGTCGCGTTGTTCGGCAATATTATCTCGTTGAATTTCAATTTCCTCTTTTTGCTTGGTAATTTTTTTGTTCTTCGCTTCAAGCAGAATGTTAGCTTCCTTTTTAATTTTATAACTCCTGTAGATGAAATATCCAAGCCCCGAAACCAATATAAGCAAGATTATAAAAAAGTATAAAACTAATTTCTGTTTTTCAATCATAGCAAGTTGTTCACCCAAAATGATTTTCTGGTTGTTAATTTTGTTTTGCTGTTTAGCGATATCTTCGTTTTGACTTTTCAGAACTCTTTGTTGGTTTTCAACCTCTTTTTTCTGTTTCTCAATTTCTATTCCCTGCTTAGTTATTTCGCTTTTTTGAATAAAAAGTATTTTTGTTTTTTCGTCAAGAACTTTTTGTTTTTTGTCAATCTCTTGTTCTAAATCCTGCAATTCAGCTTTTTGTTTATCGATTTCAAGTTGTTGAAAAGCAATCTGTCTTATCTGATTTTCGATTTTTTCTTTTTGTTTTTCAATCTCTGTTTTTTGTTTAGCTACAATAATTTTTTCTTCTTCCAATTCTCTTTCTGTTTGTTCGTACAGCTTTTCCCAGTCTGCTTCTTTTGTTACGGCAGAAGCTATAAACAAATTGCTTACACTTAATCCCTCGGATTCAAGTTTTTTCAGGTTTAATTCATATCGTTTACGTTTTTCAACAACAATAAAATTTATCATAGATTTATGAAACTGATAATTTTCGCTTATCAACAAAGTGTGATTCCCACGAATTTTGTTTAAAACAAGATTTATATCAAAACCGCTCCTTTTGTTCAGAAACAAAACCTGAGTTTTTGTGATTTCATCAAAACTTTTGAAATGAACAATCTTTATCGGCTTATCTTGTAGAGTAATTCTTTCATTTGCATCCTTAACCAATTCTTTATACAATTCTTCATCGGGGTCTAAAACACCAATTTTGAATGTTTTTATTTCAGCAATATTTTCCCACTTAACATATTTTGAAATATCTAAAATGTAAATTGCCCGAGATTTATTATCAAAAGAATTTTGAGCAAATAAGGGCTTGGTTGTGAATAATAAAGAAAATATTATAAGCGTAAAAGTTTTAATAAAATATTTATACATATGAAAATTTTTTATGGAAATTTTAGATATTTTGTCAATACAATAATTTTATTTAATTTTGAAGTAAAGTTAAAAAATATTCATTAATATATTAAAAGATGAAAAATATATATTTATTATTTGCTTTAGGTGTGTTTATCTTTTTGAGTTTTAGCTGCGGTAGTGAACAAGAAGAAGTCTGTATGAGTTGCAGACAAGTAACTTATGACACTTCAGGAACTGTTATAAATGAGACAAATCCAAAACAGTATTGTGGTCAGGATTTAACTGACATCGAAAACTTGGATCCAGTTGTAACCGATAGCACCGAAACAAAATGGGAGTGTGAATTATAGCTTTGTATAAGCAAAACTATTTTAAACAAACAAGCTTAATTATTAAAGAAGTACACAACAAATTTTCCTAATTATATGTTTAGAAAAATTTCAGTAAGTTGCCTTATTGCCTTTTCTCTTATGAGTTTGTTACTACAATCTCAGGATTTGCCAAATCACATGACAGCAGCAGAAAAAAAGAGAATGCCCGATTATTTAAACTCAATTAAGTCAAAAGGACTAACAACGCCTCCCTCATCAATTGTTAGAACTATGGCTGAGTGGGAAGAAATTGATGCTTTAACTATTACCTGGGCAAACTATTATCCCGTATTAAAAGAAATTGTAAAATATGCCCAGCAAGAATGTAAAGTTTTTATTAATTGTTCAGATTCTAATTTAGTTAAAAACTATTTAATTAATAATGGAGTTATTCCTACAAATGTTGAATATATTATTACTCCTTACAATAGCGTTTGGATAAGAGATTATGGTGCTCAATGTGCTTATACAAGTGATGTTGATTCTTTGCTTCTGATTGACTGGATTTATAACAGACCCCGCCCGCTTGATGATGTTATTCCTGAAAAATTGTCTCAATACACCGGATTGCCGCTTTATCAAACTACATCTGCACCCTATGCTTTGGTAAATACAGGCGGAAACTTTATGGTTGATGGTTTTGGTACCGCCTTCTCTTCAAATCTAATTCTTAATGAAAACTCCGGATTAACAACTCCTGAAGTTGACAGCATAATGAATATGTTTATGGGAATTAC
>CAYLPA010000177.1:0-5818 GCA_964385385.1 uncultured Saprospiraceae bacterium
TTTATAACAATACATAAACCCCTATTTTAGCAACCAGTTTATTTCAATTAAACCCCAAACTCCATTTCCATTTCGTTCAAAAATATATGCAGAACCTGTACGATAAATATGATTTAATCCATTAACATCTGAATAATCATCGAAAGTTCCAACTATGGCATAATTAGCTTTCATAGATAGAGATTGACCAAAGTGAGTATCATTTTCTCTATTAATTGGAAATATCTTTTGTTCATGTTTCCAAACACCTAATGAATCTTTTTTATAAATATATGCTGCACCTGCATCCATCATCGTAACATCCTTACTTTCGTATGGTGCACCAATAATTGCATAATCATCATAAATTGAAACAGATGTTCCAAATTTGTCATAAATAGTTCTATCTTTTGGAGTGATCTTTTGTACTTGACGCCAGTAGCCACTTGAATCTTTTTTGAATATATAAGCTGAACCTGCATCAGTTAATGTTTGGATTCCTAAATAATTTTCGTCATCATGAGGAACACCAATTATAGCAAAACTATCATTAATCCTGGTTGATAAACCAAACAAATCATAAATACTTCTATCTGAAGCAACAATTTTTTGCTTTTGTTTCCAATAAGCATTTAACTTTCTTTCGAAAATAAAAACTGCCCCTGTATTAATTAAATTATTTAATCCATTCTCATCATAACAATTTCCAATTGCGCTGACCAATGCACAATTACTATCAATAGAAACAAAATATCCAAACCAATTATCAGTATCTCTTTCAGATGCGATAATTTTTTGTACTTGATTCCAACTACCAAATGAATCTCTTTCGAATATATATGCTGAACCTGCATTAGAAAAACAATTTGCTCCTACTGTATCCTTATCATCATTAGGGGAACCTACTATAGCATAGTTTCCACTAATTGAAACCGATGCACCAAAAAGATGTCCGGCTTTCCCATCAGATGCAACTAATTTTTGTACTTGATTCCAAACACCATTGGAATTTTTTTCAAAAATATATGCAGCTCCTGCATCATGCATTAATTTGCCACCAGAAATACTATAGTCATCATAGGAAGCTCCAACAATTGCATAATCACCACTAACAGACACAAAACCAAAACGGTCATTTTTAGCACGATCAGAAGCAACAATTTTTTGTTTAAAAGTCCAATTTTGAGCATTAATTTGTAGAATTAAAAATATTGAAATTGAAAGAGTAAGAAACTTTTTCATGTTAGAAAAAATTAGTGATTTAATATCTCGCACTATAAATCTATTTAATAGACACAAATTAAAACATTAAGGTTGCCTATATGTTTAATTTAGAAAAAAAAATAAGCATTTCTGAATTTAATCTACGAGAGTATTATTTTTATTCGCGAATTAGCGACTTAAAATCTTTTGCCGCAAATGCGCTAATTATTATTTAATATAATAGTCTTTTAGTTCAAGTTCTGTTGTAAATAAAGTATCTGTAGGAAAATCTCTTCTCTCTCTTTTAATCAGCCCAATATTTTTCGCATAGTATTCTCTCAGAGTTGCATACTGGGAACCATAATATTGACTATCGTAATATACAGTAATTATAACATTTTCGTATTTAACACTATCAATGGTAATTGATGTATCGACTTTTACTGTTTCTCCATAGGTTTGTATAGGTCCATGATTATTACTTTGGTAAAATATTCCAATATTCTGTGAAAAGAATGGGGAGAAATTAGGAACATAGAATGATACATATTTATTTGAAAAGGAATATTCTTTTACATAAGCTAAACTATCTCCTCTAAGAGTTATTATTGGCAAAAACAATTCAGTGTCAATTGGGCCATTTGGATAATCTGAGCAATAACTGTATAGTCCATATTTGTCAGCTACTTTTATTGTGTCTCCATTTGTATAAATCCAATAAGAGCCGGGATATGCCGGATAATAAGGTAATGGATTTATTGTTGGGGATGTAGGATTATCGTCTTCGTCACATGAAAAAAGTAGAATAAAAAATAATCCGAATAAACTGAAAAAAATTAGTTTTTTCATTGATTTGATATTTAATTCCCCAAATATACAAAATAAATCACACATATCCAAATTATCAAGAGGTGTTTTGTGGGAAATATATTAATTCAAGGTTTATCCAACGAAAGCATTGTCCCTAAAATGGCAAAAGCTTTTGGTCTTGAATATAGTGAGTTCGTTACTATTTTGATTGAGGAAGCGATAGCATAATTCAACAGCTTTTTTAAATTTTTTCTAAAGTCATTTGATATATCAAAAATATGTTATAAATTTGGATGATTAATTTATGATTTTGTTATTAAATTTAAAATAATGAAAAAACTATTTTTATTCTCACTGGCTATATTTCTTTTCACACAAGTAAATTCTCAAAACTGGAATGAATTGCAAAAAATTGTTGCTTCAGATCGAGGTTTATTAGACGAGTTTGGTTATTCAGTATGCATTAGTGGTAAATACGCACTTGTTGGAGCTTGGAAGGAAGACGAAAATGCTACAGGTGGGAACACTTTGAGTGGAGCTGGCTCTGCATATATTTTTGAAAGAAATGTAAGTGGTGCTTGGATACAGGTTCAAAAAATAGTTGCATCAGATAGAGAAGTTGATGCAACTTTTGGATATTCCGTATCTATAGATGGTAATTATGCTATTGTGGGAGCAAATAGTGAAGATAAAGACGCCACAGGTGGAAACACAAAAAGTAATGCAGGTGCTGCATATATTTTTGAAAGAAATACAAGTGGAGTGTGGATTCAGGTACAGAAGATAGTTGCGGTTGACAGGCAGGCGAATGATGCGTTTGGCTGGTCTGTATGTATCAGTGGAGATTATATTATTGTAGGTTCTCCAAATGAAGACCATAATGGTACCGGAAATTATAATTACGGATCTGCATATATTTTTAAGAGAAATTCATATGGAGTTTGGACCCAAGTACAAAAACTAGTTGCTTCAGATCCTGGAACTCATGATTTCTTTGCTGAATCAGTATCTATCAGTGGTAATTACGCTGTAATTGGGGCTCATTTGGAAGACCATAACGTCACTGGAGGAAGCTATATGAATTATGCCGGTTCTGCATATGTTTTTGAAAGAAACACATCTGGCAGTTGGAATCAAGCACAGAAAATAGTTGCTTCTGATAGAACGTTAAAAGATAACTTTGGTTGTTCCGTATCAATTAGTGGGAATTATATTATTGTTGGGGCTAATGATGAAGATCATAATGTTACAGGAGGAAACTACATATCTAAGTCTGGTTCTGCATATATTTTTGAAAGAAACATAAGTGGTAACTGGATTCAAGCACAAAAAATAGTTGCTTCCGATAGAGCATTAGATGACGAATTTGGAATAGCAGTGTCTATAAGTGGTGATTACGCTATTGTTGGAGCTTGGAAGGAAGACGAAAATGCTACAGGTGGGAGTACTATGTATTATGCTGGTTCTGCATACATATTTGCTAGAGGTACAAGTGGCAATTGGAGTCAAACTCAAAAAACAGTTGCCTCAGATAGGGCTATTAATGATTATTTTGGTTCGAGTGTGTCGATTAGTGGCAATAATACCATTGTAGGGGCAAAATGGGAAAACGAAGATGCCTTTGGAGGAAACAGCATCGCCGCTGCTGGTTCAGCGTATTTATATAAAACATGTATAAATTTAAATAGTAGTAGCATCGATACAATTACTGCCTGTAATAATTATTTATCTCCAAGTGGTAATTACAATTGGACAAATAGTGGGAATTATGTTGATACGATTGCAAATTTATTTGGCTGTGATAGTGTAATAACAATAAATCTTACAATTAACAAAACAAGCGATACTATAAATCCAATCGTCTGCAATAGCTATTTATCCCCAAGTGGTAATTACACTTGGACAACATCAGGAACATACATAGATACTATACCTATTACGGGAGGTTGTGATAGCATCATAATTGTAAATTTAACAATCAACAGTACATATGCATCAATTTCGCCTATAGTCTGCGATAGTTTTGTCTCTCCTAGTGGCAATTATATATGGACAAGCGATGGGATATACTTTGATACTATTCCAAATTCAAAAGGCTGCGATAGTATAATAACTGTTAATTTATCTATAAACAATTCAACTAATTCTATTACTCCAAATGCATGTGGTAGCTATACTTCTCCTAGTGGAAATTACACATGGTCAACATCAGGTACATACAATGATACTATTACAAATGCAGCAAGTTGTGATAGCATAATTACAATTAATTTGACAATAAACAATAGTACAAGTGCTACAATCAATTTAACATCATGTGATAGTTATACATCTCCAAGTGGCAACTATATATGGACAACATCAGGAACATATCAGGATACAATTCTGAATGCAAAAGGATGTGATAGCATTATTACAGTTAATTTAATTATTAGCAACAGTACATCTGCAACAACAAATCCTACGGTTTGCGACCACTATTCTTCACCAAGTGGTTACTATATTTGGACAAGTAGCGGAACATATATGGATACAATCCCAAATGCAAGTGGTTGCGATAGCATAATAACTATAAATTTAACCATTAATAATAGCACAAATTCTAATATTAATCAGTTTGCTTGTTATTCTTATACTTCACCAAGTGGAAATTACATATGGAATTCTTCTGGTACTTATACTGATACAATTCTTAATTCATCAGGATGTGACAGTATAATTACAATCAATTTAACAGTCAATACAGTTGATACTTCTGTTACACAGACAGGAATAAATTTAAGTGCAAATGTATCTGGGGCAGCCTATCAATGGTTAGACTGCAATAACGGATATTCAATTATTGCTGGAGCAACTAACCAAAGTTTTACTCCATCAGCAAATGGTAGTTATGCTGTTGAAGTTACAGAAAATGGCTGCATTGATACATCAGCCTGTTATTTGGTTACAGGTGTTGGAATTATTGAAAATGACTTTGGTTCATCCTTTAATTTTTACCCAAATCCTACATCCGGAAAAGTTTCAGTTGATTTAGGAAAAACTTACAAAGAAATTGAATTGAAAGCAACTAATATTCTTGGTCAATTAGTTTTAAGTAAAAGTTTTAAAACAACGAATAAGTTGAGTTTTGAAATTAAAGAATCAACAGGAGTTTATTTTGTTGAGATAAGAACAAATGAAGGAAAATCGGCTGTTTTTAAAGTTTTAAAAGAGTAAATATAAATCAATATTTTAAACGCATTACAAATGCGATTAAACAAAGTGGATTATTTTTTCAGGACGTTTATAGGATTAATAATTTACCTAAGATTTAATTGAAAAGAAAGTTTGGAAACAAGAACCCTAAGAGATTGAGCTTACAAATTCTATCTTAAATCAATAACTTCAACATCGGGATATTTTGTTTTGTTGAAAGTAAATTTTGTATCACTGATTTTTAAGTTTGGAATAAACTTCTTTACATTATAAATAAATATTGTATTATTCTTATCATAAACAATTGACTTAATAATTTGTTTTTTCGATTTGTTGATTTTAAGGCGGATTTTATAAAAAGATTTTCCTTTTAAAGGAACAAGGTCAACAGTTTGAACCATAATACCATTTTCAACTTTTTCTTTAATTAATTTAGATTTATAATTTTTGTCATAGGAAGTCAGCAACTTTGCAGGGTTTGAACTTTCATCCTTTGGGTCAACTTCGGTGATTTGAACTTCTTCGGCATCTGCATTATAAGCCCAATTTGTTTTACCATCGGAAATAACTATTTGCTCCATAAACTTCAACCAATATTTATCACCTTTTAAATAAAGAATGCCATCTAAGC
>CAYLPA010000178.1:0-5798 GCA_964385385.1 uncultured Saprospiraceae bacterium
TTCAACGGTTTGAATATGGTACGTTTGGCATCTCAACGCTCCAAACTTTCAATTTACTACTAATTTTATTTACTTGCATAGACTTGCTTATTATCTACAAAACCCACACTACGTATAACCTTTGTTATGGGCTGGGCTTCACTAATATCTATATATTCATATTTAGGTTTTTCAACAAATAAGTCTCCCGAAATAGTTTCTAACTTATTTTTTGTCGCTTCAATTGCTAAATCAGATTTATCTATTCCAATCCATTTTCTGTTTAAAAAATGTGCAGATTTCAAGGTTGTCCCAGAACCGCAAAAACAATCTAAAACAATACTTTCCTTATTTGATGATGTTTTAATTATTAAGTTTAAAAGACCTTGATTTTTTTCTGTCGGATAAGTTGGATATTGTGGGTCTTTAAATTCCCAAATATCTTGAACCCTTTTACCTTCTTGCTCATCAACATATATTTTTTTTCTTGGATTTCCAGTTGATGACCATTCTAACAACCCTTCCTTATCCCATTTTCCTAATGTTTCAACATTTGTTCGCCAGTGTCTGCCTTTTGGTGGCAACATTCCTTTGAATGGTTTAGATGAATTTCCATTTTGTGTTTCACCAGGTGCGTGAATTGGAACAGTTGTATAACGCCTTCCGTTTTTTTCTTTTTTTGCAAACAATTTAATTATATCTTCTTCGCTATAAGGTTCTTTCGGCTCATTCCAAATAGGTTTATCCGATTTTGAATAAAAAAGAATTAAGTCTTTTATATTTCCGTATCCAATTCTTTTAAAGTTCTTAGGATTACATTTTATTCGTGTAATATCATTTCTAAAATTTTCAATTCCAAAAACTTCATCCATCATTATTTTTACATAATGACCAATTTTATAATCAATGTGTAAATAAATTGAACCATTATTAGATAATAATTCTTTTAATAAAATTAACCGTTCTCTTAAATACTCAATAAATTTTGTCCCTACAAGTTTGTCAGAATAAGCAACTTTTCCATTTTTTGAGTTACTAATAGTTGTTGCTCTACCGTCAGTTATAGTAAAGTTTCCATTAGTTGCAAAAGGTGGGTCTATATATATCAAGTCAATATTGCCTTTTAAATTCTTTTCATTTAATAGCAAGTTAATTGCATTTACATTATCTCCTTTAATTAGTAAACTTTCCATAATACTGTCCTTTTAAAGTTGATATAAGAATTCACGTAAAACTAATGCACTCATTATATTGTAATCTTTATACAATTCTGTTATTGATTTGTGCATTTTATTCTGCCCTTTAATATAAAGCACTCCATCAAGAATAGCAATTTTTATTGCTTTCACTTTTTTAGTTTCAATTGTGCTTATTGCATCATTAAATTGAGCATTCTGATGACCACCAAAATCAGTTAAAAATTTGGCTTCGCCAATCACATACTTTCCATTAAATCTTGCAACAAAATCAAGTCCTTTATTGTGGTTATAATTCAAATGCTCTTTTGCAAAATCCATCATTGCTTTATCACTTGCATCTAAAATAGCATCATTATCGTTCGAAGTAAATTCTTCTATTGAAACAGGTTGAATTCCTAATGTTTTTCTATTTAACCAATCTTTAAACATTGGTCCAATTTGGCGGTTTGTTTCTTTTGGCTCACTACATCTCTCAAATATTTTATCTAATCCCATTTCATATAATCTTCCACTTATTCGGTTTATGGTTTTGGGATTTCTTTCTATTGAAGCTTTGTCTCTTTTTAAGTATGCAATATAACTGTCTTTTATTGGAAATAAATCAAGTTTCAACAGTTCTTTTACTAACGAAATATTACTCTTCTTTTTAAATTCTTTTTCAACATCTTTCCAAATATCATCATCAATCTCTCTAATTCGTTCTGGAATAATTGGGTATACTTGAAATAAATCATCAAGATATGACCTTTGATTTGCGTATTCGATACTTAATTTTGTCCATTTATTCATTCTAAATTCTTTAATTTTTCAAAATGTAAAGATACATTATATTTCGTACTTAATAAAATGTGATTTTTCTTGTAGTCACTCTTTTTTGCCTTGCCCATAACGACCTTGCTAAGTTGCGTGGGCGAATTCAAAGAATTATCCTTTCAAACCACTAAAGAAGCAAGCCGATTAAATTTACTTATTTATTGTTTTAGCAAACCCAATTTATTTGGCTTGCTGGTGATTATGAATTAGAACAAACCTCCCCTGCTGTTAATGCCGGTTCAACTTTAATTAATATTCCTGTTGATTTGAATGGCAAGAATCGCGATGCAAATCCCGACATTGGGGCTTACGAATATATTCCAAATTAATTTTTTTGTAGCCCCCCGCTCCCGCACGAATCCTTTCGTGTGGCTTAATAATTATTATATCTTTTAAATCATTTCTTTTTAAATACATCTAAACAATCTACAAAACGAAACTAAAATAAATTCCTTCAGAATTTTGTAATTGCAGCTCATAAAACAATTTAATAATAATTCTTTTTTCTTTCTTAATTAGTCAAGCTTATATTTTAAACTCTTACCACACGAAAGGATTCGTGCGGCAGCGGGGAAACCAACTAAAACTTGACAACACAATAATTTTAAATATGTCGGGTGTTGGAATTCTGACAAAAGATTATAAAATCACATCAACAAATTCTGTTGTCGCAAATTGCGGACAATATGGGCTAGCTCTTAGCCAGGGCGGTGATTACGACTTCAGGCATTGCACTTTTGCAAATTATTGGAACTATTCTTCCCGACAAACTCCTACCCTAATTCTTAACAATTATTATGAAGATATAAATGGTAGTATTGTCGTAAACAATTTAGTGAATGCTTATTTTGGGAATTGCATTATTTATGGAAATGTTGACGAAGAAATTATGCTGGATAAATACCCTAACAGTTTGGTGTTTAATTACAAATTTGACCACTGCCTGATAAAAACCCTTCTGAATACAAGCGACGTAAATTTTTATGTTGATTGCAAAATAAATTCAGACCCGAAATTTAAAGACTTTTCCGAAAACGATTACGAATTAGAACAAACCTCCCCTGCTGTTAATGCCGGTTCAACTTTAATTAATATTCCTGTTGATTTGAATGGCAAAAATCGCGATTCAAATCCCGACATCGGAGCTTACGAATATGTTCCTGATTGATTTTTTTTTGTAGCAGAGTACCCCGCTATTGGTTTTATTTTTTTGTTGGCGTTTCGTTGTTTTACTTAATCTGTTCTTTAAAAAAATCTAATTTATGCTCTATTTTTTCTTTATTAATCAGCCGATTATAAAAGAAAATAAATAATGGAATAATCAAACCTGTCAATAGGAATATATTTAAACCTATACAAATATTGAAAGTTCCTTTATCATTTGCTTCTAAAGAATTGAAGAATGATAATAATTTTGCAGGATAATTCCAACTCCATTTTGGGAGAAACTCAAGAACGCCAAATAATAATAAAATAATGAATAGACCTAATGAGTATTTTGCTGGTTTCCTCCATGCTTTCATTTTTTCTGTAATCTTTTCCTGTTTTCTCTCCACTTTTAATGAATTCAATTCATCTGAAACTCCATTCAAACTTCCAATTACTTCATCTATTTTTTGATCATGCTCATCTTTAATTTTTGTGATTTCTTTAGCCTGTGAAATCTTTGATTGTTCTAATTCATTTTCTTTTGCATACGCCTCCTCCTTAAGTTTTTCGATCATTTGATAAACATCTCCTAATTGAGTTATTAACTCTTCATTTTCTTTTTCTCTTTCAGTAAGTTCTTTCTTATACTTTCTGCTAGGATCAATGAAATATTTCGCAATATGACTGGCCAATTTTTCTCTGTCTGCTGGTTCATTCGGATTTAAGTTTGCCGCATTCTTCTTTAAAAACCTAATGCAATCTTCTACATCTTCAGAAGGCAATTCGCTACATTCCATATGAAGTTCTTCAAAAATCATAAAATCCCTGACTTCGAAAAGAAACTCTTTTGGCAAAATTTTTTGTTTTAAAGCATAAGAAAACTTTTCTTGATAATCACCATCCTGGGTTAACGGAACTATCCATTGTAAAATAGCTTCTAATATTATTGAATTTGATTTTTCAGAACCAAGTATTTTTATCAATGGTAAGCTAGAATCGTTTGTAACGAACCAATAGTCTTTTTTAGTTTCAGAAATTTGTTTATTTAACCACAATAATATTTTTGCATCATGTTTTGAAGCATTTTCACCTTTCTTTCTACCACGTAAATCTAAATATTTTTCTTTAACAACTTTTAATGTATAATCAAATATTTTTTCATTTTCTATTGAGTCAAACCATGCGTCATCAATGTACTCAATATTTTCCTCTGGGATTAGTTGTTCAATAATATCTTTACAATTCAAGTATTTTTGAACAACTTGATTTAAGAGTTCTTGTCTTTCTTCAATAGTAATAATGTCAGCTTCAGGTAACATATTTTGTAATTCCTTGTAAATGGAAGAACCTATTTTCGACTTAGTTTTTATTGGAATTTGTTGTTCTGTAAATGCAATTTGTTCAGATTCATTATTCACCCAGCCTTCTAATTCAGATAAAGTAATTTCACATACACAAAATTTTATTTTTAATTTATTTGCAGCTTCAATAAACGAAAAGGCGTTATTATAGTAGTAATTCTTATCAGATATCAAAGAGAGTATTACGTTTGTGTCCAAATACAGGGTAACATTTTGAAATAGTTCCTTAGAAAATGTTTCGCTTTCAGGATTAATACCTAATGAACTAGTTATAAAATAATTTTGTGCTAAAATCCACCGAAACTCATTATAAAGGGGTTCTTTTATTTCCTCAAAAAAATGTTCAAGCCTTTTTATAAAATATTGGTAGTCAATTTTAAAATTATTTTCAATCTCAGAAATACAATTTTGGAGAATTGGTTTTAGTACTGTTTCCTTATCAATTTTACCTTCAATAAGTTTTGCTGAAAACTCCCCAATATTTGAAAAAATATAACTCATAGAAAACCAAAATGGTTCTATATAAAATTCTTTATTTTCAGGAGCATTATGAAAGAGTTTGTCTATAATGCGGGTAAATGTTTTTTCAGAAGTTATTTGAATATTTTCAAATTCTTTTTTTGAAGTGCCTTTTAATTTGTAAGTACGTTCATTATCGTTTACTATAATTCTTTTATTTTCTAAAAGTCTATATATTACTTTTTCAAAAGCAGAAATTGGTAAATTATAACCCAATTCTTTTTTAAAAATACGTTGTATATCTTGAACTTCCAGACCTATATTTTCAGAAAAATAGAGAATTCTTTCTACAATCCTATCTAACGACGATTGCTTAAATGATTGTAATTTTGTTGAATGCTGAAATAAAGCAGAAGTCAGCATTTTCCTTTTCTGAGTATTTGTATAGGTCATATTTTAGGTTTTTTATCTTTAAAGTTGATGTTAATAACAAAGTAGCCTATTACAATGAACGCCAACGTATGGCAATATGGCATGAAGCGGAGTGCGAGCGATTTCCTATCAAACCGAAATGAAGTTGAAACGTGCTAAACCCGCTTCAATTAAGCACTTCCCCCCCCGCTACCGCACGAATCCTTTCGTGTGGCTTAATAATTATTATATCTTTTAAATCGTTTTTATTAAATACATCTAAACAATCTTCCCCCAAAGATATAAAAAATATTAATACTTAATTTATATTTTTTGAATAAAAACTAAGCTTTAAAACAATAATTTTTATTTTGAAATAAACTTTTTATAAATTTGCAAACTCTTTTTTTTACAGAAAGTAAATATT
>CAYLPA010000179.1:0-5743 GCA_964385385.1 uncultured Saprospiraceae bacterium
AAAAAGTTTATTTTCATAAAAATCAGATATGTAATTTTTCGCATATCGGTTTTTATTTTATTTTAATTATTTTAGCTGAAATTATTTAAAATAAGTTTATAGATTAAAACATGTTTATTGCTTCGTTTTATGGTTAAATTGCTAAATTGTTTTTGTTGAAAATATACCTTGGAATACAAAAAGTTCATGAAGTAAAATTATTTTAATTGGATGATATTAAATATCATTAGTTGACTAAAAAAAATTTGAGTTAAAAAAATATAGCAACTAAGATAATACTTTATTCTGTGCTTATTAATAAAGCCTCGGATATTTTTTAATATTTTTAGAAATTATTCTTTTTAATATAACTATTACGAAATTCAAAATATAGAATTTGTTATCTGATAAATAATATAACAATATAACAATTTAACAATATAACAATTTAACAATTTAACAATTTAACAATTTTCAGAATAATTAAAATAACATATTACCAATAATACTTTATGATTAAATATTATGAACTTCAATCAAATAAAAAATAAACTTAAAAATAAAGTTGTTGGCATAGCAGGTTGTGGGGGTTTAGGTTCAAATTGTGCTGTTGCCTTAGCAAGGGTTGGAATTGGGAAATTAATTATTGCCGACTTCGACATTATTGAAGAAAGTAATTTGAATCGTCAGCAATATTTTTATGAGCAAATCGGACAAAAAAAAGTTTTTGCTCTTTCTGAAAACCTAAAACGAATAAATCCTTTTGTTGATATTGTTCCTATTGATATAAAGTTAACTGCAAAAAATATTACTAAAATTTTTAGAAATTGTGATGTTATTGTTGAAGCATTTGATATAGCTGAAATGAAAAAGATGCTCATAGAAACAATTATATCTGAGCTACCCGACAAAGCTTTGGTAACAGGTTTAGGTATAGCTGGGTGGGGTGATAATAATTCGATAAAAACAAGGAAAATCGACAATTTGTACATTTGTGGTGACGAAAAAAATGATGTTTCCGAATCTCATCCTCCATTAGCACCAAGAGTTGGAATTGTTGCAAATATGCAAGCAAACACAGTATTAGAAATTTTGCTTTAAGATTAGAGTTTATGGAAATAATATTAAATAACCGAAAAGAAACTTTTAAAAAAAATCAACTTACAATATCTGAATTGTTAGTAGAAAAGAACTTTACTTTTAAATTTCTTGTAATAAAAATCAATGGGAAACTTATAAAAAAAGAAAACTATAAAACTGCCACAGTTAAAGATGGTGATAATGTTATGGTTTTGCATTTGATTAGTGGGGGGTGATGGAATCTATAAAGAATCAATTTATTATTCCCACCAATACTCATGTGTCCAATATATTTCATTAAAAAATGGAAGGATTAAAGAAATTACACCACCCCAAAATCCTGCATCGGTGAATACTTATTACAGTCCAAAGATGAGTTATTATTGCTGTTATAGGAAAAACTTTTAAGATAAGTATTAATAATGCTTTCATATTAAATGATCTTGTTTAAATATGTTAAATTTAAATAAATTATAAAACCTATTTCATGTGGACATCATTTAGAGAAAGAATTGCTTCATCAACGAAAGATTCAAAATCTAAAGTAATAGCATTTGGTGCTAATTGCTCAATAAGATTATATATTATTTTTAAATCTTTTCTCAATCTGTCAGGATTCCTTTTGTAATCGTTAAAAAACAACTTACTACCCTGATGAACTGCTATAAAAGCCAAAAGTTCAAATCTCCCTTTACAAAATCTATTTAAGTCGTAAGGATTGTATCTTCTAAACTCATGTCTCTTAATTTGTTTGATCGAAATTCCTATTTGTGAGATTACGATGCCCATAATTAAAACACTTCTTGGAATTGTTTCAGATAATATTCTTCCATTCATTGATGAGTAATCTTTTATCATCAAATTTGCAAATTCTTCCCATTCTTTTTGTGATCTTTGATTATAGGCTTCACAAATAAATTTAATACCTCCTAAATATAAACCAGTCTTAAATAATTTCATAATGTTATTTTTTTTGTTTTAGAAATAATTCATTTAAAATAATCTTCTATTTTGGATAGATTTTTATTCCATTATATCTCCTACTTTAGACTCTAATCAAATATTTTTATTTTAGTACGCATAATATATATAATATAGTAATTTAGCGCACATTAAGTTCTTTCACATGCAATGTAATATTTAAGATAAAATAAATTACTGGTAATTGTTATAGTTATTATGTAAAGAGCTTATATCGCATTATACTACTATTATATGTGTTTAACATATTTCTCCATTTCTATACATGCCATTTGGATAATATCATTAGATGTTTCTAAAATATTATTTAGTTGTGTTTTAAGCAATGTTAAGTCAATATTCTTCTTTTTTATTACATCCATATACGAATCTTCTTGTTTATCCAGTTTAGAAAGAATACGTCGAAATTTTCTTGGTAAACGAATGTCAATTTTCTTTTCAATTTCTTCAATTGGCTTAACTTTAGTAGAAGAAAACTCTAGTAAAAGTTCATCAATATATTCAAACAGATTTGACGATTCTATTTTGCGAAAAAAATCTTGATGAGCCCAACATCTTTCCGCTACCACAGAGTAAACATGTCGATAAACATCTATGTTATTTATACGTTCTTCACTAAAATCAGTCATGTGTTTTCTTAACATTTATTTTTAATTAAATAAAAATTAAACATCCAAATTTAATAAATATTATTTAAATAACATTTATAAATATGATTAATAATGTTTTGATGTGCTGGATTAAAAAATATTTGTAATTAATGAATAAGTAAATTTGGGAAAGAAATAAAACTTATTTTTTTATTGAAATATTATTTAAAGTACAGAGTACCAAAAATATTTATAGAAAAACAATCACTAAACTTCACGAAAGGATTTGTGGGGAAGCAGGGTAACGTTTATGGCTATGGGCAGTACTGGATTTAATAGTGTACCTTTCGTAGCTTACCTTTACGTTTTTATTTTCCATTAATTCCACATCTACCAGTATTGCTTATGAGCCTTTATTGGTGGTAGTTTCTATTCTTCTATTCTGAAATCCATTTTTCCAGGTGCGATAATTAACTTATCAGCTGCATTAATAATTTTCTCTTTGACTAATTCATTGTATTCATCTTCTGTTAAAACTTTTTCTATTTGATAGACACCTTTATTTTTCAACTTTCGTAAAGGCGATTCTAAATCAGAATCTTGATGATGAAAATATGCCAAATATTTTTTTGATATTGGAAAATAAATTTCAGTATCTACGCTATACAGACCCATTTTACCCTCTTTTTGATTTGCCTTGAAATTAACTGGATTGTCTGAAGTGAAAAACATTTGTTCTTCTGGGGATTCAAGAATTACTAAGTCTAAAGTTGTAAGACGGTAAAATATGTAATTTGAAAAGAGCAACAAAGTCTTATTTAGTTTGCTTTGTGTTACATCTCCTTCATTTAAAACTTTATAAAAATGCTTTTTCTTTAATTCTTGTAGTTCCTTAAAAGAACTTGTAAGAACACTTACTGTAATATCTAGAAAGTTCTTTTTGTTGGGACTATTTAAAATATTACCAACAAATTTCCTCCAATAATCTGAGCGAACCATCATATTTGGCGTAAACTGAACAAGTATTTCCCATGTTATCTCTGAGATGACAGAATTATTTGAAATATCTTCAAGCATATCGTGGTAATTATTTTCCAAATCGGAGTTAAAAGATTCAAACATTCTTGGAAATCTATCGTCATCGCTTTCTATATCAAAAACATTAGTTTCAACAGTAAAACTCCCAATGCTCTTCTGCCTTGAAAATTTTTCATCTTTTTGAAAAATTGAAACATTCCATTGCTCGCCATCTAAATATCCAAATTGCTTTAGGTAAACTTGAGGTAATTTATGTTGTAATTGTTTTGGAGGATACTTTAAAACTGTAAATTCCAAAAAAATTTTATGAGTATCTTCAAATGTTGTTTGAATATTATTTTTGTAATTGTCAATAAGCATTTCTAGAACTTGAAAAAATTTCGCTTTATCTACCGGAGTCACAAAAACTATTGAATGAAGTCCAGAATTAATTGTAACTAATTCTAGTAGGACATTTCCAGAAATATTTACTTGATCTATTTCGCTATAACGTATATTTCTTTTTGCACTTCCGTTGGAAATGTAAATACCTGAATCTGTAATTAGTAGGGCTTCATTTTCAGCTTGAAATACAAATAGCACATTTTCCTTTTTAGAAATTGATTCAATATTCGCATTGATCCAATCAATTTGTTGTTGTGGGATATTTTCATCTTTTCTGATGTACACATTATATTTCATATTATCTAAATTACCACCAACGTAATAGTGTTTTAATCGAAATTCAAATATACTCAAAAAAGATTATATTGAACAAATAACTTAAATAACAAAGAAATAATATTTTAAAATCTACAAACTGAATTTTGTTTAAAACTATGTTGGACTTAACCGTCGTCAGTATTATCTATGGGTATTCTATAAATTGTATTTATGATTGGAGTTGTATTTTTCAGGTATTTTTTCAGACAATATTTTTATAATCATAATGAAATTAAACAACATAAATATAAATCGTAAAAAATTTGACATCCAAATTTAATAAATACAATTTGATTATTTAGAATTTTGGGGATTAAATTTATCATCAATCCATTTTGCAGGATTTTTATTTATATAATCTGCAATACGTTTATATTCAGCATCATTTCTAATAATGTGTTCCCAATAATTTCGTTGCCATAATTTTTTATCAAATCGTTTCCAATTATAAATTTTTACACCATGAATGTATTCGTTTGTTGTCATTGTTTTAAACCAATCCATTGTATCACCAATGGTAGCGGTATATTTTTTATTGTTGATGCCGTATTGTGGTTTTAATATTGGTTCATTTGTTTTTTGACGCCCACGTAGGGACGTCCCTACGTGGGCGTCCCGAATGGTCGTTCCGTTTACGTCCCGAATTGACATCCCGTGTTTGTTCATTATTTTTGTATTTTCAACAATACAATGAAAATGATTGGGCATAACAATCATTTCACGGCATTTTTTATCAGGATATTTATTTTCCAATTCATAATACCATTTCTCTACCATATATCCTGCATCATTTAATATTATTTTGTTTTCAACAATATTCCCAAACAAACATTGATGATTTTTTACACATATTGTTATAAAATATAACCCAGCATTTGAATAATCATATCCTTTCAATCGAATAGAACGCCTGTGATGTATTTTAGGATTATATGTCATATTATTTCTTTAGCACAATAAATGTTAATAAATCAAACATCCAAATTTAATAAATATTATTTAATTAATCTTTATAAATATGATTAATAATGTTTTGATGTGTTGGATTAAAAAATTATTTGTTATAAAAGAATAAATAAATTTGGGGAAAGAAATAAAACTTATTTTTTTATTGAAATATTATTTAAGGTACAGAGTACCAAAAATATTTATAGAAAAATAATCACTAAACTTCACGAAAGGATTTGTGGGGAAGCAAGGTAACGTTAAATGTATGAGTAGTGGTGGTTTACGGAGCACATCACTGTCAAAACGAGATGAAATTGATGCGAGCCACAAACCTTGATATTTATTACTTTACCCACCATTACTTATACATATTGTTGAACTAAATCCCTTACGGGATAGCTTCCTGTCAAAGATATGAAACTTTC
>CAYLPA010000180.1:0-5704 GCA_964385385.1 uncultured Saprospiraceae bacterium
ATAAGATGTTAGGCACAAATTTTTCTTAATAGCCTAAGCTATTTAGAAAAATTTTCAAAGTCAACAGGTTTGTGAATATAACTGTTAACAGCAAGGTTGTAACTTTCGATAACATCTTTTTCTTCTATTGATGAAGTAAGTACTACAACAGGAATAATTTTTGTTTTAGGATTATTTTATATTTCCCTTAGAACTTCCAGCCCACTCACTTTAGGTAATTTTAAATCAAGTAATATAATATTTGGCAGCAATTGTTCTTTATATTTTTCATTGCGTTGAAAAATAATATCAAGAGCTTCTTCGCCATCTTTAGCAACTATAATCTTGTTAGTAAGATTATTTTTTTTGAATGCCCGTATTGTTAATTCAATATTATCGGGATTATCCTAAACTAAAAGGATTGTTACATCTTTTGTTGTCATGGTTTTTTTATTTATTTGTTATTTGTTTCGTTGTCATTCTATTGCTTGCCCACCGAAGCTTTAGTGTAGGTGGGTCATTCTTTGTCATTTGATAGTCATTCTTTGTCATTTTATGTTTTGTCCTACCCACCGAAGCTTTAGCGTAGGTGGGTCATTTTTTCAAAATTGCTTAATTATTTTAAGTTTACTATAAAGTAAAATAAACAGATGTACCTTTATTAATTTCCGATTCTATCCATATTTTTCCATCATGTCTATTAATTATGCGTTTAATAATAGCGAGACCAATTCCTGTTCCTTCAAATTCCTCAGTACTGTGCAAACGTTGAAATGGAGAGAAAAGCTTATCAGCATATTTCATATCAAACCCAACTCCATTATCTTTTACGAAGAATGTTGTTATTTTATCTTTTTGTATGCAACCAAACCCAATTTCAGCAACAGTCTCGTTTTTTGTAAATTTAATAGCATTAGAAAATAGGTTAACAAAAACAAGCTGAATAAGATTCGCATCACAATTTATTATTCGGCAATCACCAACAACAAAGTTAATTTTTCTGTTTTTCCATTCATTTTCAAGTATTTTATATGCTTCAATAGTAACATCAATTAAATTTACATCTTCCTTTTTTATTGATTTTCTGCCAATTATTGAAAGTTTTAAAATATCATCAATTAATATTCCCATTTTCTGAGAGCCTGCTCTAATTCGTTGTAGATAATGTTTCCCAAGTTTATCAAGAGAATGAAAATAATCTTCAAGTATTATTTTTGAAAAGCCGTCAATTGATCGAAGCGGAGCACGAAGGTCATGGGAAACAGAATAGGAAAAAGCTTCAAGTTCATTATTTTTTTCTTTCAGATTTTTCGTGCGTTCCTTTACCAATTCTTCCAAATGCTCATGGTGTTTTTTTATCTCATCCTCTGCCTGCTTACGCTTGGTGATGTCTCTTATTGCAGTAGCTCTAAGTTTCTGATTGTATTTGCTAATAAATGTGTTTCCTTCCAATTCTATGGGGAATTCTGTCCCATCCTTTTTAATGCCAATTACTTCATAAGGAAAGACATAATCTTTTTTAATGTTATTGTATGTTAATTTTTGGTACTCTTTTTTTATTAGTAGTTTCACTAATTCCTTATTTAATAACTCATCCTTAGTGTAACCAAACATTATCGCAAAGGAATTATTCATGTCATTTGGAACTCCTTTATCATAAACTAATATACCTTCAAATGTAACGTTTGAAAGTATTTCAAATTTAGTTTTTTGTTCTTCTGCATTTTCTTTGGCTTTGATCAATTCTGCAGCCCTTTTTTCTTTTTCTTCATTTTGAAAGTGAAGTTCTTTGTTGGCAATGATCAACTCTGCAGCCTGTTTTTCTTTCTCTTTTAAAGCCAGCTTACGCTCAGTGATGTCACGTTCAGTTGTCGCAATTAATGAAGGTTCTCCTTTTTCATCATTCAGTAAAGTTATTGTTAGCCATACATCTATAATCCGTCCATCCTTAGTTTTACGTTTAAGTTCAAAAGATTTAACTATTTCACCATGTTTAATTTTTTCGATTAATGTCAATGCAACTTCACGATCGCTTTCTGCAACTATATTGTTTATATTCATTTCTAGTGCTTCGGCTTCGGTATAACCGTAAATGTCCTTTGCACCGCGGTTCCATGCCAAAATCTTTCCGTTGAAATCCTGCATAATAATTGCATCGTTCGAATCCATTAGCACCGTTGCCATACGGGTTATATTTTCCATTTTCGCTTTTGTCATAAATCACTTAATTATGCGATAGTTTAGTCACTAAGTTTATTAATTTATCATAATCCTGATTTTTGTCAAAGAAATAGTCTGCACCCGCTTCAAGACATTTTTGCCTGTATTGTGGGTATGGATAGTTCGTAAGTATGCAAACAATAATTTGACTTCCATTATCTTTAACTTTTTTTGGTGTTGCGAGTAATGCGTTTTTTTTTCATTAGCTTAGTTTAATTTTGGCTATTTATATTTATTGATATAAAAAATAAACAATTAATTAAAAGTCCACATTTGATAAAATTTGACATATCTGACTTTTTAATTATAAATCTATAAAGATAAGCATAATATATTAATTTCCTAATAAAAGTATTAATAAAAGGGCTAAATATTATTTTGAGGTGGTGGTTAAAAAATCACATCTTTGTATTAATTCAAAATAATAATCCCGTGCTACGTATTATCAAAGGGATGGTATGTAAAAACACAGGGCGAAGTATAACGTAGTCCTGTGGAATATAACAATAATTAATGATGGGCTGTCCGTCAGGTAGGCAAAGGTAGGCAATCCCATAAAGCTATTTGAATTTAATTTTAGCTATTATGTCACAAAGTTTATCAAAGGTATATATGCAAATCAAGGGTTGGGTTTTCTAACTTATTCTTTTATAGCCACTAAGACTCAAAGACTCAAAAAAAAGCACAAAGAAAATAAAAAAGTACAAATTACAACTTAGTGAAACTTTGTGTTTTAGTGTCTTTGTGGCAAAAATATATATTTATAAAAAAAAAGCCTTTATGATAAATACTTCTTCATCAATTCAAACAGTTTTTGTTTCTTAATAGGTTTAGCAATATAATCATCGCAACCTGCTTCAATTGCTTTTTCATTATCTCCCTGCATTGCGTAAGCAGTTTGAGCAACAACTACAAGTTCGGGACTAATTTTTTTTATTATCTTTGTTGCTTCATAGCCGTTCATATCAGGCATTTTCACATCCATAAGAATCATTGACGTTTCAGGATGTTTTTCACTCAATTCAATAGCTTCTATACCGTTGTTCGCATGAATTGTTTTAATATCCAATCTCTTCAACAAAACTTTAACCAGGGAATAACTTGCTAAATCATCTTCAGCAACAAGAACAGTTTTGCCTGAAAATTTGTTTTCAATTTTTGGAATATTCGAACTAATTGATTTTTGATGTATCTCAGCTTTGTTCTCCGGCAAAGTAAAATAAAATATTGAACCCTTTCCTTTATCAGATTCAACCCACATTTTGCCACCGAGAAGTTCAGTCAAACTTTTTGAAACCGCCAAACCTATGCCAGTTCCATCATATTTTCTTGTGTGAGAATCGTCAACCTGACGGAAGATATCAAAAATTATTTTTTGTTTTTCTATTGGAATACCAATTCCTGTATCTTTTACCCAAAACTTAAACATTGGTTGATTGTCTATAATTTCTTTAACATAACCACACTCAATAAACCCTTCATGAGTAAACTTTATAGAGTTTTTAAGAAGATTAATTAATATCTGTTTTAGTTTTTGTTTGTCAGTATAAATCTCAAAATCTTTATCTTTAAATTTATAATTTATTGAAACATTAGTTTTATTGAATCTTGTTTGTTCATTTATTATGATTTTGCTAACTTCATCAATTATTTCTGTAATATTATAATGCTCTTTATTAATTTTAAGTTCTCCGCTTTCAATAAGAGAAATATCAAATATATCATCAATTATGTTTAACAAATGGCTACCACTATCGTTAATAATTTTATTATAATCTAATATTTCGTTAATTGGTAAATCTTCGCTTATTATATCCGAAAAACCGTTTATCGCATTAAGAGGAGTACGTAATTCATGCGACATAGTATTCAGAAAAGTAGTTTTTAATCTATCAGATTCTGTAGCTTTAATAAATGCATCTTTCAATACCTGTTCTGTTTTTTTTCTTTCAATTGAAATGCTAATCTGGTGTGATACAAATTCCAGAATTTCCACATCATTTTTACTATAAGCATTTTCATCTTTATAGCTTTGTACAGCAATAACACCTGTAACTTTTCCATCAACTATAAGTGGAACACCGAGCCATATTTCTGAATTTGTCCCAATACTTTCGACATCTCCACTTTGTTCCAAAATATCTATTTCTTCTTTAGTTGCCAGTAGTGATTTTTGAGTTTTAATAACATAATTAGTTAATGTTTTCCCAGCAGGAAAAGAAGTAAATTCATCTTTTTCGTCAGAAATAAATGGCAAAGAAAGTGTATCGGTTTTACTGTCGTAAAGGGCAATATAAAAATTTGTAGTATCTATAATTAAACTAAGTTGTTCTTTTATAAAAATTAATAATTTTTCAAGGTTATCAGTTGTAATAACTGAATTGGAAATATTGTATAATACTTTCTGAATTTGCTCAGCACGTTTGCGATTTGTAATATCATGGTTAATTGATAAACTATATTTTTCTCCATCAAAGTCTATTTGCGATACAATCATTTCAGTCCAATATTCTGTACCATCCTTCTTCCTTTTCTTTTCAATAGTTGTAACTGTTTCTCCATTTAGTAATCTTACTTCCCAATCATCAGCATTAATCTCGCTAGAACCGGAAACAAAAAGATCCTTAATAATATTCATTTGCAATAATTCATCTCTTGTATAACCCGTTTGTTTAATTGCTTCTAAGTTAACTTCTAATATATTTCCTTTGTTTTCCCCCCAAATTTTTGTAACGAATACAGCATCGCCCAGTCCATCAAACAATCGCTTAAATCTTTTTTCACTTTGCATCAATGCTTCTTCGGCTTTTTTCCTTTCAGTAACATCACGCACGATAGCTTGAATATAATTCCCCGACTTAATTGTAAGTTTATTCAAAGAAACTTCAGCTTCAAAGAGTGTTCCGTCTTTTTTCTTATGCTGCCAGTAAAATTGCTGTGGATTTCCATCAATTGCAGAATTAATATAAATCATCGATTTCTGCTTTGAATCTTGTCCATCTGGTTGAATTTTGGGTGAAAATTCCCATGGTGAATGTTCAATAATATCATTCTTATCAACACATCCGAACATTTGAATTGTAGCATCATTACAATTATTAAATTTATTAGCTTTCATTACAAAAATAGCATCACCTGCTGTTTCAAATAAGGCTCGATATCGCACTTCACTTTCACGTAATGCATCTTCAGCTTGTTTTTGTTCTGTGATATCTCGTATAACAACATGAATTATCTGTTTGTTTCCAAGATTATACTTGCAAGGAGTTGCTTCAGCCCAAAAAACAGAGCCATCTTTCCTTACAAACTGTGTATCTACCTTTAACATTTCTTCTTTCTTCATGGCATCCAACACTTGGGTTGAATGTTTCTGTTCAGTCTCGGGATGTAATTCAAATATCTTTTTTTCTAGCAATTCTTTTTTTGAATAGCCGAACTCTTTGACTGCCGTATCATTGACATTCAAGATATTCATATCCAAATCATGGATAATAATCGAATCGGG
>CAYLPA010000181.1:0-5657 GCA_964385385.1 uncultured Saprospiraceae bacterium
ATTACATCATTTGTTGACTGATAAATATTTGCATCTTCAATTGGGTCAATTTTATCGTAAGAACCTAAAGGAAGATTCATTTTTTTAAGTGAAGCATTTGCAATTATTTCGTTAATATTCATATTGATACTTGTTCCGGCACCACCCGAAACTGCAGGAATAATAAAGTGATTGAAATAATCACCCTTTGTAATTTCCGATGCTGATTGTATCATTGCTTCGATTACATCATCATTGATTTGGCGGATAATGTTACTGTCGTTTCCTTTTTTCTCAATAACTGCTTTTTTAAAGCTTTTATAAGTTTTATAGCAGGCTTCTTTAACCAATCCAATAGCTTGATACCATTCAATATGAAACAAAGTAGTATCAGGAAAATTCTCTTTGGCTCGTAAGGCATGTATGCCGTACAAAGCATCTGCCGGTAATTCAGCTATGCCTATAAAATCCTTTTCCTTTCTCATGGTTTTTTATTTTTGGCAAAATTACAATTAATTTGTTATTCAATAAAAAAGGGAATTGAAATTGAAGAAATTAATGATGTAGGTGTATTAAAATTGGATAAAAATATTTTGGTACATAAACTAAAGTTTGTCACAAACAATTTTGTTTCATCGAGTATTTATTACATCATTCTGCTTTTGAATAGATTCATCATGTATTAATTGAAGAAGTTTTTGGATGAATTTTGGATTGAGATTAAGGTTTTTGGCTTTGTTTAGACGGTCCTTGATTAAATCTCGCCATCGGTCTGATTGCTCAATAGGAATATTATTTTCCTTTTTAAATTTTCCTATTTCTACGGATACTTTCATCCGTTTTGCAAGGATTTCCAGCAGTTCATCATCAAGTTTGTCTATGAGTTTTCGAAGTTCATCAAGTCTGTTTTTTGATTCTTCAGTAGAAGGCTGAGAATTTAAAGGCAATATGTCGGATTTATTTTCCATTTCAGATTATAAAATTATAACTTATTCTTTTACAAAATTTTTTTATGATAAAATTTTCTAAATTTGTAATTGAATTGTTAAAACAATAAATATGTACCATCGAATTGAATATAAAAACGATTACTTATATTTTCAGGTAGCTGGAGGGGGAAACCCAATTGTTTTGCTACACGGATTTCTTGAATCATCAAATATGTGGGATGATTTTTCTGTTGGTTTGCGTAAAAAATTTAAAGTAATTAGTATAGACCTGCCCGGTTTTGGAAAAACAAAATGCTTTGATGAAATTCATACAATGGAATTTATGGCAGAATGTGTAAAAACAGTTCTTGAGCATTTAAGAATTTCTCAATGTGTCATGGTTGGACATTCGATGGGAGGCTACGTTAGTCTTGCTTTTGCTGAAAAATATCCTACATTATTATCTGCTTTATGTTTGTTTCATTCAAATGCTCTTGCCGATACACCCGAAGCAAAAATTAACAGAAGCCGCACTGTTGCATTTGTTAGACGAAATCACAAAAATTTTATTAATCAATTTATTCCTGAATTGTTTGCCCCAAATAATATTGACAAATTTAAAACTCAAATTATTGAGCTTCAAAAGGACGCTGATAAAATAACAAAACAAAGCGTTATTGCAGCTCTTGAAGGCATGAAAGTTAGAACGGATAAAATAGATTTTCTAAAAAAAACAAATTTGCCAATTTTGTTTATTGTCGGAAAAGAAGATTCACGTATGAATCTTGATTCTTTGTTTGAACAAATCGTAATTCCAAAATATTCTGAGATTTTATATTTACGCGATTGTGGGCACATGGGATATATTGAAGAAAAAGAAATGACAGTTAGAGCGATAAAGGGTTTTGCTGGAAAATATTTGACTGATTAAATCTCAAAAATTCAAGAATATTTTTTTACGTTTTGTCGTAGATGTTTGGAATTAAATGATATTTGTTTTTTGGAAATTTATATAAAAGTTTAATAATATTAAAATAAGAATATATGAAAAAGTCATATTTTATTTTCGCTTTAATACTCTCTTTAATTTGCTCTTCATCTATTGCCCAGAAAAATAAGAAAGAGCAAATAGATGAAAATCCGATTTCAGGAATAAATCCGATTTCAGAAATAAATCTTTCAGGATTAAAACTCAGAAGTGTTGGACCGGCATTAATGTCAGGAAGAATATCAGATTTTGCAGTAAATCCTGACGACCCCAGCGAATATTATGTTGCTGTTGCCTCAGGAAATCTTTGGAAAACAATCAATTCAGGTATTACATGGACACCAGTTTTCGATAACGAAAAATCCTATTCAATCGGCTGTGTTACTATGGACCCGAACAATCATAATGTTGTTTGGGTTGGTACCGGCGAAAACAATAGTCAACGAAGTGTTGCTTGGGGAGATGGAGTTTATCTCTCAAAAGATGGCGGCAAAAGCTGGAAAAATATGGGTTTGAAAAAATCCGAGCATATTGCAAAAATTATTGTTGACCCGAGAAATTCAAATATTGTTTATGTTGCAGCACAAGGTCCTTTATGGGCTTCAGGTGGTGACAGAGGTTTATATAAAACTGTTGATTGTGGAAAAACATGGGAACTTATTCTGGAAATCAGCGAAAATACAGGAGTTACGGATATTGTTATGGACCCTCGCAATCCTGATGTTTTATTAGCTGCATCTTACCAAAGAAGAAGGCACGTTTTTACTTTGATAAACGGAGGACCCGAATCTGCACTTTACAAAACTTCTGATGGAGGAAAAAACTGGAATAAAATTACTTCAGGAATTCCTTCTGTTGATTTGGGAAGAATTGGTCTTGCTATTTCTCCTGCCAATCCCGACGTAATTTATGCTATTATTGAAGCTGCCAATAAACAGGGCGGAATATTTCGTTCTAAAGACAGAGGAGAATCCTGGGAAAAACGAAGCTCTTACATGGCTTCAAGTCCCCAATATTATAATGAATTGGTTTGCGACCCTAAAAATGTAAATAGGTTTTATTCTTTGGATACTTACACGAAAATTACTGAAAATGGTGGAAAAACTTTTAAGAATTTAGGATTAAAAAGCCGCCATGTTGATGACCATGCTCTATGGATTGACCCAAACAACACTAAACATATATTGATTGGTGGAGATGGTGGTGTTTACGAAAGTTATGACCGTGGAAAAAATTGGTCTTTTAAACAAAATCTTCCTATAACTCAATTCTACAGGGTGGGGATTGATAATGCTAAACCATTTTACAATCTTTATGGTGGTACACAGGACAATGCTACTATTGGCGGACCTTCACAAACGATAAATGTTGCTGGAATAGTTAACTCCGATTGGTTTATAACAGTTTTTGGTGATGGTTTTGAAACTCAGGTTGACCCTAAAGACCCGAATATAATTTATTCTCAATCTCAATATGGATGGCTTTCGAGATATGATAAAAAAAGTGGAGAAAAAATTAGCATTAAACCACAACCGGGGAAAGATGAAGACCCTTATCGATGGAATTGGGATTCGCCCTTATTGATAAGTCCTCATTCAAATACAAGATTGTTTTTTGCTGCAAATAAATTGTTTAGAAGCGATGACAGAGGAAATTCATGGAACGTTATCAGTGATGACCTGACAAGACAAATAGACCGTAATAAACTGCCGGTTATGGGAAAAGTTCAAAGTGTTGATGCAGTTTCAAAAAATGCTTCTACCTCGCTTTACGGAAACATTGTTACAATTTCAGAATCTCCGCTCAAAGAGAATTTGCTTTATGTTGGAACTGATGATGGTTTGATTCAATGCAGTATGGATATTGGTGAAGATTGGGAAGAATATGAGAAATTTCTTGAAGTACCCGAAACAACATACGTGAGCTGTGTTCTTGCATCACAACATAAAACCAATACTGTTTATGCTTCTTTCGACAATCATAAAAGAGGCGATTTTAAACCATATATTTTGAAAAGTGAAAAAAATGGAAAAAACTGGGAATCAATAGCGGGAAATTTACCTGAAGGTAATGTAATTTATACAATTGCCGAAGACCATATTAATCCTGAGCTTTTGTTTGTTGGAACTGAATTCGGAGTTTATTTTACTATTGATGGAGGAAAATTCTGGAATAAAATTAAAACAGGAATTCCAACAATTTCTGTTAGAGATATTGAAATTCAAAGGCGTGAAAACGATTTGGTGTTAGCAACATTCGGAAGAGGTTTTTATATACTTGACGATTATTCTCCTTTGCGTGATATTAATAAAGAAACTTTGGAAAAAGAAGCACATATTTTCCCAATAAAAAATGCTTTGATGTATTTTAAATCACAAAAATTGGGGTATGGGAAAAAAGGCTCTCAGGGAGAAACTTATTTTACTGCTGATAATCCACCTTTCGGTGCGACATTTACATATTATTTTAAAGAAAATATAAAGACAAAAAAACAATTAAGAAAAGAAGCAGAAAAAAAAGCTATTGAAAAAGGTGAAGAAATTAAATATCCAACTAATGAAGAGTTGGATGCAGAAGATAAAGAGGAAGCTACATATTTAGTTTTTACAATCTTAGATGATAAAGAAAATGTTGTAAGAAAACTGAAAGCTCCTGCTCAGAAGGGCGTAAAAAGAATTACATGGGATTTTCGATATCCTTCTACTAGTCCATTGCATTTGCCAAGAGGGAAAAATAATTTATCTAATGTAGGTGGTGGTGTTATGGTTGTTCCCGGGGATTACTCTGTTTTTATGTCAAAATATGTTAATGGAAAAATCACTATTCTTACCGATACAATAAATTTCAAAACCATACCTTTAAATAATACGACTTTACCTGCTGAAGACAGAAATGAATTAGTAGCTTTTCAGAAAAAAGTTGCAGAATTGAGCAGAGCTGTGCGGGGTTTTGACAGAATTTCCAAAGATTTACAAACAAGGCTTAATTTTTTGGAGCATGCAATAAAATCATCATCACAAGCTGATCAACAATGGCTCGAAAATGTTAAATTCCTTAAACAAAAAAATGAAAAAATTATTCTGGCTCTTCATGGAGATAAATTAATACAAGGAAGAAACGAAAATACTCCGCCTTCAATATTAGATAGAGTAAATACTGCTATATCAGGCATGTGGAATTCAACATCAGCACCAACAACTACACAAATGGAACAATATGAAATTGCTGCCGATGAGTTTGCTCCATTGCTTGCAGAACTAAGAATTCTGCTGGAAGTTGACTTAAGAATTTTAGAAGAAAAGCTTGAAAATATTCAGGCTCCATATACTCCGGGAAGAATACCAATTTGGAAGAAATAAGAATGAAAAATTATTGAAATAAAGTTAATGCTTTATTAACTTTTTCGTAAAACAATTATTCTCATTGAATGCTTTTATGAAATATAAACCATCAGGTAAAAGTTCAATATTAATAACAGTTGATTCTTTAAGTTTTCCTGTCATTACAGATTTTCCTAGCATATCATAAATTTCATAATTTTCGAGATTTGAGTTAGATGTTTGTTTAATCGTTATATTATCTGTTGATGGATTTGGAAAAACAATAAATCCCTGTTTAATTTCTTTTTTAATATATGGTACGTTAGTGAAATTACCACCACAAGGTGTTGAATCATTAATAAAATAATACCTTATTGAATCAATTGCTAATTTCATTTTTTGAACAGAAGCAAAAGGACCACCTGTATCTGCTCTCGCCCA
>CAYLPA010000182.1:0-5613 GCA_964385385.1 uncultured Saprospiraceae bacterium
CTGTTGATTTTCAATTAAATTTTGATGATTCCTTAAAAGAACCTACAGTTTTACCAACAAGGATTCCTAACTTATTAATAAACGGTGCTTCAGGAATTGCTGTTGGAATGGCAACAAACATGCCTCCTCATAATCTTACTGAAGTTATTGATGGAACAATTGCATATATTGAAGATAATGAGATTACAATAAAAGAATTAGTAAAATATATTAAAGCTCCTGATTTTCCAACAGGTGGAACTATTTATGGTTATGATGGCGTTATTGATGCTTTTGAAACAGGTAGAGGAAGAATCGTAATTCGTGGTAATACCGAAATTGAAGTTGACGAAAAAAACGGAAAAGAAAAAATTATTGCTACTTCGCTTCCTTATCTTGTTAACAAAGCAGAAATGATTAAAAGAACTGCTGACCTTGTTAATGAAAAGAAAATTGAAGATATAAGCGATATAAGGGACGAATCAGACCGAAATGGGATGAGAATCGTTTATGAGTTGAAAAAGAATTCCGTAACTCAGGTGGTTATTAACAAGCTTTACCAGCAAACTTCACTTCAATCTTCTTTTAGTGTTAATAATATTGCACTTGTTAAAGGAAAACCAAAACTTCTTAATTTAAAAGAATTAATAGAAAATTTTGTTCTTCACCGTCACGAAGTAGTAATTAGAAGAACTAAATATGAATTAGACCAAGCAAATAAAAAAGCCCATATTCTTGAAGGTTTGATGATTGCTCTTGACCATCTTGATGAAGTTATTGCATTAATAAGAGCTTCTCAAACTCCAGAGCAAGCTAAAATTGGCTTAATGGATACTTTTGAATTGTCCGAAGCACAATCTAAAGCAATACTTGATATGAGATTGCAAAAGCTTACTGGCCTTGAGAGAGATAAAATAAAAAAAGATTATGAAAATTTATTAAAACTAATTGAATATTTAAAGGGTATTTTAGATGACAAATCTTTAAGAATGCAAATTATTAAAGATGAATTGTTAGAAGTTAATGAGAAGTATGGCGATGAAAGAAGGACAGAAATTGAGTATTCTGCCGAAGATTTCAGAATTGAAGATATTATGGCCGATGAAGATGTTGTAATTACAATTTCGCATTTAGGTTATATTAAAAGAACACTATTGTCAGAGTACAGAACACAGCATAGAGGTGGAAGAGGAGCTAAAGGCACTGAAATTAGAACTGAAGATTTTCTTGAATATCTGTTTGTTGCTTCCATGCATAATTACTTGCTTCTTTTTACAGAGAAAGGAAAAGTGTTTTGGCTTAGAGTATTTGAAATACCAGAAGGCTCCAAAACATCTAAGGGAAGGGCAATTCAAAATATTATCAATCTTGAAGAAGATGACAAAATCAAAGCCTTTATTAATGTAAAAGATTTAAAAGATTCAGAATATATAAATAACAATTTTATTATTCTTTGCACCAAAAAAGGAGTAATCAAAAAAACTTCACTTGAAGCATATTCACGCCCAAGGCAAAACGGAATAAATGCTATTAAAATTCATGAAGGAGATATGCTTCTCGAAGCTAAATTAACCAACGGAGAAAATGAAGTTTTAATGGCTTTAAAATCCGGTAGAGCAATAAGATTTAACGAGCAAAAAGTTAGAGCTATTGGCAGAAATACTGCTGGTGTGAAAGGCATAACACTTAAATATAAAGGAGACGAAGTTATTGGTATGATTTGTCTTGAAAATGGCGATTTTGATATATTGGTCGTTTCAGAAAACGGTTATGGAAAACGTTCTGATGTTAACGATTACAGAATAACAAATCGTGGTGGAAAAGGTGTTATAACTTTAAATATTACCGAAAAAACAGGAAACCTAATTGCTATTAAAAATGTTACTGATTCTGATGATTTGATGATAATTAACAAATCAGGAATTATTATTAGAATGGCTGTTTCTGATTTAAGAGTGATGGGAAGAGCAACTCAGGGAGTTCGTTTAATTAATATTAAAGATGGCGATGGTATTGCTGCTGTTACTAAAGTAGAGTTTGATGAAAGTCATCAAGAAATAGATAATGAAGAAGAAGGAGAAGGAGATGGAGAAAAAATAGCTGAAGGAGAAGAAATAGCTGAAGGAGAAGAAAACGAAATTGATTCAACTGATAGTTCGAAACAATCAGATGAAAACCCTGAAATTAATACTGAAAATCAATAAGTAAAAAAAATAATAAATTGCGAAATAAATTTATTTTTTATTATTTTGCAACATAGATTTTAAAAGTGGCAATATATTTGCTCTTTTTGAAAATATTAAATATTTTTTTCACATAAAATTATAAATAATGAAAAGGACAGTATTATTACTAACATTGCTTATGTCTTTTTGTTTTGCAAATGCTCAAAACTCAAAAGTTGTAAGTGCTAACAATTATTTTAATAATAAACAATTAGACAAAGCCAAGTTGTTTATTGATGAAGCTTCGGTTCATGAACAAACTAAAAATAAAGCCAAAACCTGGTTTTACAAGGGAAACATCTATCTCGAAATCCATCTTATAAACATCATGACTAAAAATTTAAGAAAAGGCATGACTAAAGAAGAGATTATTGAAATTTTAAGAGAACCTATAAGCAGAAGATATGTTAAAGTTGAAGGAGAAAAGCTTATAAAATGGTCTTATGAATACGATGTAGCTTTGATTCTAAGAGATGAAAAACTTGAATCATGGAACGAACCTCGTGATGGTAAATACAAAGAAATAAATAAGAATGCTTTAGAAGAAGCTTATAATTCTTATCAAAATAGTATTAAATTAGATGAGAGTAAAATGTATTACCAACAAGTAAAATTCAAACTTTATATTTGTGGAGAGCAATTTTATAATCTTGGAGTTGAAGAATACAATAATAAAGAATATAGCAATGCCATAAAATATTTTGATAAAACAATAAGTGTTAATACTATATTTGGATTACAGGATAGTCTGGCAACTTATAATGCAGCAATTTCCGCTGATATTTCAAAACAATATGATAAAGCGAAAAAATATTATACCAAATTAATTCAAATGAAGTATAATAAATCAAATATTTATTCTTCCTTATCAAATATCTACAAAGAAGAAGGGGATACCCTGAAAGCACTTAAAACAATTCAGCGTGGAAGAAAATTGTTTCCCGGTGATTTTAATTTATTGATACTTGAAACTAATATCTACTTAAACTTAGGCGAAGAAGAAAAGGCTCAAAAAAATCTTGAAATAGCTATCGAAAGCGACCCTGAAAATGCAAATCTACATTATGTGGTTGGAACACAGTATTTCGAGAAACTTAAAGGAATGAAATACGATAATGACAGCATACTTTTTAAAAGTATATTTAATACTGCCGAAAAATATCTTAAAAATTCTATAGATCTTAGAAGTGATTATTTTGAAGCTTTATTCAATTTAGGTGCTTTATATGTTAATGAAGGTGTTAGAATTTTTGAAGTTGCTCAAGCAATCGACCCTAATGATTTTGAATCTTACAACAAAGAGAAAGAGATATTTGATGGTTTATGGAATAAATCAATCGTTTATATGGAAAGAGCTTCTGATGTGCAACCTAAGGATGAAGAAACGCTCATTACCTTAAAACAATTGTATGCCAGAATGAAAATGATGGATAAACTAAAAATAGTTAATGAAAAAATTAGTGCTTTAGAAAAAAAATAAATTACAAAATCATTAAATTGATATTTTATTAAGGGAGGAATTTTTATTCTCCCTTTTTTTTATAATTTTACTAAATAGCTTAGGCTATTAATAAAAATTTGTGCCTAACATCTTATTCATTATATTTGTATCTTGAAAGAAAGGAATTATTAGAAGTCCCCTTAATATTTATAAAAAATTAAATATGAATTTTGGAATTTGCATTTTAAGCATTGTAGCTGTTAGAGATGAGCCATCGGAAAAAAGCGAAATGGTTTCTCAATTATTATTTGGAGAATTACTGGAAGTTCTCGAAAAGAATAATAATTGGGTAAAAATTCGTCAACTATTTGATAATTATATTGGTTGGATTGACGAAAAACAGTTTTTGAAATTGACCGATGAAACATTTGATAAAATTAATGGATTCCCTTCAAACATTACTCTTGACCTTGTTCATGTTCTTGAAAATAAATCATTAGACCAATTGATTCCTATTGTTATTGGAAGTTCTTTACCCTTTCTCGTAAAAAAAACATTTTATATTGAAGACCATAAATATACTTACGATGGGCAAATTCATGATAACAAGAAAAAGCCCGAAAGAAACGATATTCTCGAAAATGCAATGATGTATTTTAATACTCCTTATTTATGGGGTGGGAGGACACCTTTTGGAATTGATTGCTCAGGATTCACACAAATGGTTTACAAAATCAGTGGAATAAAATTGCTTAGAGATGCTTCACAACAAATTACTCAAGGCGAAACAATAAATTTTATTTCTGAAGCTCAAGCCGGCGACCTTGTATTTTTCGATAATGAAGAAGAAGAAATTATTCATGTGGGAATTTTAATTGGAAACAATGAAATTATTCATGCATCGGGGAAAGTGCGGATTGATAGAATTGACCACGATGGAATTTACAATCAGAATCTAAAAAAATATACCCACAGACTTCGATTAATAAAGAAAATCACTAATAGAATTTGAAAATGATTATATTTGCAACGGACAACAAACCTCAGGTTCAAATATCGTTCTGGAATTAAAAACACAAAGAGTGAAAAAGAAAGTGAAAACGGTCAACGTTATTTAGGCATGGACATATTTTCTTCCCATTCCTTATCACTTATTGCCCTATAATCAAAAAAGGCAATTCCACTTGCTCCACCTTTGAATGATGCATCAACTGCTTTTGAGATTTCATTAGATTTTTTTAATGCCGGTAAATAAAGACCACAAAAGACTTTTTGATTTTCCGATAAAGCTGCAACATCAGTCTGTATAATTTTTTCTATCCAGTCGATATCTTCATTATAAAAATTATTATAAACCATTGGAAAAGCATAATCCAAATTCCATTTGTCCCAGTCTTGACGAATCAATGTCCTTGCAATTTCAGGAGATGGAAAAACTGCAGCACTCCACATCATATTCTTTTCTTTTATGATTTCCCCTAATTCGTTAACTGTTTTATTCAATTCATCATAACGAAATTGTTTCCACTGCTCATCATTTTCAGGGTCTTCGATTTCCATTGGATCAATGCCATATTTTTCTTTATAAAGCTTACGCATATAAGGATGATAACCATAGTCATATTCCGGGAATTCATGGTCTTGCACAATATTGTATTTCGGCTGAATTGCTTCAGGTAAAATAACATCAACATAGCGAACATAGTCCATGTGAATTCCTTTTAAACCTTTTATTTCAGAAAGTTCTGTAATTTTTTTCTTTAGATATTCCTTTACTTCGGGTAAGGCTGGACACATAAATTTGTAATAGCCAACATAGGCTTTTTCTTCCGCAAGAGATTTTCCAAGACGGTTTACACTTAACCATTCTTTCTTCGCATCACCACGATTCATTGTCCAAAACCATGCATGAACTTCGGTAGTGTCCACATTAGTGTGTCTATTGCATGTAAAAAGTTTTCAATAAAT
>CAYLPA010000183.1:0-5604 GCA_964385385.1 uncultured Saprospiraceae bacterium
CGTTAGCCATAATTAGGAAAGATGATAGAATTACTAAATAATATTTTTGGAATCGACAATACAATTTCAATACCGATAATTGTTTCATTAATTGTATTCATCACAGGTGGACTAGGTAGATTTGTATATAAAACAATCTCGAATTATTATTCAAGGCGATTCATTAGGTATACGTTTAAAAACATCATTAATGAGATACAAAAGAAATGTCAAATTAAGGCTAATCACATAAAAGCATTTTATCCAACTTTGAAAATTGAAAACAACAATACATGGACAGTAAAACTAATTCAAATTACCTACATCGAATTAGTTTACATGCAAGACTATTCATTGATATTGAACTCTTACAGGAAATTATTTAGGTTCAGATGCAATAGCAATTTGGGAGTTAAAGCATTTAACAGAATTTGGGCCAACCTAGAGAACCTGAAGTTTATTGAGAAAAACATGTTAGAGGAATTCGAAAATTTTCATAAAATATTTTTAGTACATGAAATTCAATTCTCAAAACTAATGGAGGAATTAAGAAAATTGAATGATGATTATTTTAGTCAATTTATTGGCCGTAAGATATTCAAATCCGAATTTAAAGACGAGAGATTATTTCATTACTTGATTAACAGAGATAAAATTATTAAGGAATGGCAAAACCATGATAAATCGACAAGAAAGCATAGATCAGTTGTTTTTGATAAAATTGTTAAACCACTCAGAAAATTAAATAAACAGAATCAGGATTTGGAAATAACTATGGAGCTTAACAACATACTCATAAATGCTGAACACCAATATGAGGAGATGAAAAACATCTTAAAAGTCAGTCACACTATTTTTTACAATTATTACAGAAACTATTGGTCTTCATTTAAAATAATTAACAAATGTCTTGAAATAATAACTTAACTATGGCTAACAAAGGCTAAAAACAAGCGGGCTAAAGCACTAATATGAAACGAATTACAAGAAATATACTATTATGTAATTTGATAAAAAAGTGGGTAAAAATGCCCGCCAATTTTTAGCCAAATCGTTATGGGCAAGGCAAAAAAACAACACAACACATAATGACAATTTTAAATCAATAATTAAATGGACATCAAAATGAACGAAAAAATTTTAGAAATCATGAACACAGTCCTTGACAACAGGACAAAAGAAAAGTTGACATCAATAACTACTGAAATGCATCTAAGAAATGACATTGGATTTGATTCGCTTGATTTGGCTGAACTAACAGTGCGGATTGAAGCAGAATATGATATTGACATTTTCGAAGACGGAATCGTAAATACAGTAGGAGAAATTCTTAAAAAATTGGAAAGTAAATAATGAATATTTTTCTCAAAGATATTGATAACGAAAAACTTGTAACATGGGACTATCTAATTGATGACATCAATAACACATCAATTTACAATCCCTATTGTAAGTCTGCTGATTATTACACCGTATTTAAGCACATAATTTTATCGTTCCTGATTGATGAAGAGATAATTTTGCTTGATTCGGACTTTACCGAATCTGAATTAATAAATCTTACTGGTCGTTCAGAATATACTGAGTTTAGTAAACCTTTTGAAAAATGCAAAATCTCAAATTTATCAAATCAAAGAGAACTGATTGAAAAGTTGAGTAATTCTTCTAAAAATTGGAAAATAACATTGTTTACTTCAGGGACAACGGGTATCCCAAAAAAGGTTAGCCATGATTTTAAATCAATAACAAGATTTGTAAAAGTTTCTGAACGCAACGAAAAGAGTATTTGGGGTTTTGCTTATAATCCCACTCATATGGCTGGTATTCAGGTTTTCTTTCAAGCATTGCTTAATGGTAATTCTATTATTCGGCTCTTTGGTCTGGATACTAAAGACATCTACACTGAAATTACTAATAATGGAATAACGCATATTTCAGCCACTCCAACTTTTTACAGACTTTTACTCCCATATGATGAATTGTTTCCATCTATAGAAAGAATTACTTCTGGTGGTGAAAAATTTAATAAAAAGACCTTTAATCAACTGAATGAAATTTTTCCAAATGCGAAAATAACTAACGTGTATGCTTCAACAGAAGCAGGAACTTTGTTTGCTTCACAAAATGACATTTTTAGTGTTCGACCTGAATATGAGCATTTAATTCATATTGAAAATAATGAACTCTTAATTCACCGTAGTTTAATGGGTAGCCCAGAAACTAACTTTGATGAATGGTACAATACAGGAGACGTTATTGAGATTGTTTCAAAAAAACCATTGAAATTTCGTTTTGTAAATCGCAAAAGCGAGATGATAAATGTTGGTGGTTATAAGGTTAATCCTCTTGAAGTTGAAGAAGCAATATTGGCTTTAACAGGCATAAAGAATGTACGCGTGTATTCAAAACCAAACTCCGTACTTGGAAATATTATTTGCTGTGAAGTTGTTACAAATAGTAACCAAATAACCGAATCCTCTATAAGAACATTTCTACAATCTAAAATTCAGGAGTTTAAAATCCCAAGAATTATTCGATTTGTAGATGAACTTTCAACAACAAGAACAGGAAAATTAAAAAGAAATTGAAATGAACATATTATTAACAGGAGCTTCCAAAGGCTTAGGCTTAAAAACTACAGAATCCTTATTAAAAAAAGGGTTGACAGTTTTTGCCATAAGTCGAAGCAAAACAGAAAATTTAAATGAATTATTAATTCAATACCCAGATAATCTTAAATGGCTACAGTATGATTTAGCCGATGGAGAAAATATTAGACAGTCTGTATTCAAAAATTGGATTGGTTTTGACACACCAATTCATGGGTTTGTTAATAATGCTGCATTAGCATACGATGATATCATTACAAATTTGAATCTGGGTTCACTTGAAAAAATGTACCATGTGAATGTATTTACTCCCATGTTGTTGACAAAATTTGTATTGAGACAAATGCTACTGCACAATATCAAAGGTAGTATCGTGCACATTTCGTCAATAAGCGTTCATACTGGTTACAAAGGTTTATCAATGTATGCTTCGACAAAAGGGGCATTGGAAGCATTTTCAAAAAATACAGCTCGTGAATGGGGAGAAAAAGGGATTCGCTCCAATTGTTTAGTGGCAGGTTTTATGGAAACAGAAATGAGTTCTACACTTTCTGACAATCAAAAAAACCGTATTTATCAAAGAACATCAATGAAACAACCAGTTGATGTGAATTCCGTAGCAGAAACTATTCAGTTTTTGCTCTCCGATGAAGCTAAATCAATTACAGGGCAGAATATTCATGTAGATAATGGAACAATTTAAACTTTAAATTAATTATGATAAAAGAAAATATAAAAAGGTTTATTTCTGAAAACGGTAATAGTCATATCTTAATCCATTCAGACATACTTTTTGGTTTTAAAATTAAGTTTGATAATCATGAGGACTTTTTAAAAGAACATTATCAAGAATTAAATGCAATCTGCCAACCCTTGAAAATTATCATGCCTTCTTTTAATTATGATTTTTGCAGTGGCAGTGCATATAGATTAAAATCTACAGAAAGTCAAGTTGGTACACTATCGGAGTATTTTAGAAAAAACAAAGCAACATGGCGTACATCAACTCCTGTTTTTAACTTTTCAGGAATAGGGCACAACCCACAGCCTAATAAATATGGGAATATTGACCCATTTGATGAAAGTTCTTTATTCAGTTTTTTACATAGTAATAAGGGAATCTTAATGCACTATGGGTCTGGTTTTCATACTTCAACTATGATACATTATGTCGAAAGAATTTCCAATAAATTAATTTATAGATATGACAAAAATTTTAAAAGCCAAGTAATAGATGCTAATGATACTACCCACGAAAGTGAGCTAATTTACCATGTAAGACCTATGGGATATGCATTAGGTTACGATTGGAATAAAATTGAAAAAGACTTAATAGAAAGTGGACTTATTGAAAAGTACAAGGAAAAGAGAACTCAAATTTTAATTGGGAGAGTTGATAAAATTGTCGATTTCTGGCTTGAATGTCTTTATAATAATCCGTTTTACTTTCTGGATAAAGATACTCGAAACTGGGTGGAAGCTAAATTTAATGAATTGAACAGGCCTTTTACATTAACTGATTTTGAATAATATGAAAACTAAAATTGAAAAATACTTTGACAGGCTATGGCCAATAACAAGAAGTCTTACAGGTAATGGCAATAGAGAATCTCTCAAGATTTTAACAGAACTTATTGATTTAAAATTAACGGAAGTTCCATCTGGGACACAATGTTTTGATTGGAATGTTCCACCAGAGTGGAATATCAAAGAAGCGTGGATTAAAGATAGTAAAGGAAATAAGATTGTAGATTTCTCGGAGAACAATTTACATATACTTGGGTATTCGGAACCATTTCAAGGAAATCTTTCATTTGAAGAATTGAAATCTCATCTATATACTTTACCTGACCAACCAGACTTAATTCCATACCTTACATCTTATTACAAAAGAAGATGGGGATTTTGCCTACCCCATAATCAGTACCTTAAAATTGACCAAAATGAAACCTATGAAGTTTTTATTGATTCTTCTTTAGATGATAATGGTTCAATGACAATTGGTGAAGCAATCATAAAGGGCAAATCAGATAAGGAAATATTATTCTCAACATATATTTGCCACCCATCATTAGCGAGTAATGAATTATCCGGACCGTTGGTTGCAGCATTCCTATATAAGAGTTTAAAAGAATTTCAAAACCTGAAATACACTTATCGCTTTATTTTTGTTCCCGAAACAATAGGCTCTATTTATAGTCTCTCGGTAAAAGGAGAATATTGGAAAAATCATTTGAAAGCAGGTTTTGTAATAACTTGCATTGGTGATGACGGCAAGTTTACTTATAAAAAAAGTAGAATTGGGAATAGTTTACCTGATAGAGCTGTTGAAACAATCTTAAAGCAAACAGAAAGGGAATTCAATATTGTCGATTTTTTCCCAAGTGGTAGCGATGAAAGACAATATTGTTCGCCTGGTTTTAACCTTCCCGTAGGTTCCTTAATGCGGACTATGTATGGCAAATACCCTGAATATCATACCTCTGCGGACAATAAAGATTATGTTTCATTTGAAGCAATGGAAAAATCTGTACAAAAATATCTTGATGTAATTGAACTTATTGAAAAAAATGAAAAGTATGTCAACAAAATGCCATACTGTGAGCCACAGTTAGGTAAAAGGGACTTATATCCGACACTCGGCTCTCAAAAAGTACCACAAGCTTTTATAACGGCAATGATGTGGATACTTAATCTATCTGACGGAGAGAATGACCTAATCACAATTTCAGAGAAAAGTAAAATTCCAGTGAAAGATTTAATTCCCGTTGTTGACAAACTAATTGAAAATGGAATCTTAGAAAATGAATCACAAATAGAATGACGAAAAGAAGCCCAGCCCATAACAAAGTATAAAAATAATAGCCGAGATGGTAGTAAATTCAAGGGTTGTAGCCCGCTTCAGCTTTCTTGTAATTTGACAGAAAAGTGTAACGCAGTCGGCTACTATTCTTATACGAGCCGTTGTGTGTAATTTTAAAGAACCATAGTAACATTAAAAATTATTATAATGAAA
>CAYLPA010000184.1:0-3329 GCA_964385385.1 uncultured Saprospiraceae bacterium
ATTTTTCCAAAAATCTTCATAGTGATTCCATTTTTGAAAATCTTTATTTTCATGTTGTTTGTGATGTTTCCAAGGTGGAATTCCTTCATGCGTCCACTTTTTAAAATATTCTCTTCCTTCATCTTTGTTCATGTGGGCTTTATTAGAATTTTTATGATGGCTGATTGCACCAAAAAGAAACTTGGACAAAATAATTATTCCAATTGCCTGCCAGTAGTTGATTGTCATAAGTCCGAAAATTTCGGGCATAAGCCAATTCCAAAGCAGCATTACAAAATAGCCAAACAGAAAAGCTAAAACTCCTGCTATGATAATTCCTCCTATAATGATTCCGACAAATCGCAAGGCAATCATTAGTCCATTTTTTCTTGAAAATTCATAATTTTTTGTTTTCATTTTTATATCTCCTTTTTTCTAAGTTTATATTTTATTTAAATTCTTTATCATCTATATTCTCATGCATCAATTTACTAAGTTTTGCCAGTCCTCTATGTTTGCGAGCAAGAAGAGTTCCAATAGAAATTTCTGTTTCTGATGAAAGTTTTTTAAAAGAATATTCTTCAAATTCTGTGGCAATAATTACCATTTGTTCTTCAGGATTAAGTTTTTCTAAAGTTCTCATCATTTTCAATTGCATATTTTCGTCAAGAATAACATTAGGACTTTCTTGTTCTTGTTCGGGAATTTCTTTAATAATATAGCCATCTTCTGTTTCTGTTTTGCTATCAATATTATAGGTTGGTAATTCTTTCTTTCGTTTTATGTCAATAATTTTGTTTCGGAGCGAGCGATAAACATAGCCGGCAATATTTTCAGGAGATTTAGAATAGGAAGCTCTTGAAAACATATTCATAGCAACTTCCTGAACAATATCTTCGGCATCCATTGTTAGCCTGTTGTAAACAAGATTTCGAACATATAAAATCAATTTGTTATATTCTTTTTCAAAGAACATCGTCAATTGATTTTTATGCTCTATTTGTTGCTCCATATCTTAGAAGACGAAAGCTTAATGTTTTATTGCAATAAAAAAGAATTATTAATAAGAAAATAATAATAATAAAATTAATTCAATAATATTATTTGTGTAAAATGGTATCCACGGGAAAATTCAGGGTATAAAAAATAGATTCAAGTTGACGCATAAAATCTCGTTTTTTATTGTTGGGATAATAAACAGAGCCGTCAACAGTAATAACGCGATTGGCTTTTTTATCAAGCACAGTGTAGCTGATAAATGGACCTCCCATAAAATCTTTTTTAACTATCCAAAGTCCTCGTGTTTCAACAGCATAATTTCCGTTGAGTTCCAAAATTTTTGAAGTAGAAGGGAAAATATCAGAAACCGCCATATAAGAACTGTCTGAATGGCCGGGAATATTGTTCATAGTTATTTCGTTCCTGTCATTAATAATTTGTTGCGGGTTGAAAGCAATCGTATCAGTGTAAGGATAAGAGTAAATCATTATTTCGTGGTTATAATCTCTAGTAATTTTTCTTAACCAGATAAAATTTTCTTTCTGTTTGCCGATATAAAATCCGTTTGGAACAACCATTGACAAGTTCATGGAATTTTTTAAGGTAGTTCTAATTTTAAAATTTTCATCTTGCTTGAAAGCTTTAATAATTCTTCTTCGTTCGGCTTCATCAAAAAGCTCAAGGAATTGGTTTTTCCTTGCATCAAAAGCGAGCAAAAAACTTTCTTTATCGGGAGCAACAAGTTTAATTACTATTTGAGGTTGAGACCATACATCTTTTCTTATTTCCAGACTTGGTTCTGATTTGGTATTTTCAATTTCAACAATAAAAATATTACGGTGTTTTTGAAATAATTTATTAAAAGAATTTTTTGACATTTGAACTACATCATAGCAAGGTTCCTCAGTAGAAAGGCCTTCCACTTCTTGTCGGAAAAATGATTTTATGCTTTCACCAATTTCTGATTTCCAATGCACATCATTCATAACTACTAACATTTCAGATGTTTTTCCTGCAGAAGAAGTTTTTTCTGAAGGTTTCGAATTGCAACTTTGAAGGAAAATTATAGATGCTAAGAATGAAAAGAGAACTATGGTTTTAAAAAATTTCATTTTTTTCATTTTTAAAAGATTATTACAGGATTGAATATTATTTATCAAATTCCCTCAGGAACATAAATCAGTAGTTCTTGTCCGGGATGTATCATGTTTTTATTAAGATTATTCCAATATTTCAGGTCGTCAATTGAGCATTTATATCTGCGTGAAATAATTCCCAAACTTTCGCCTTTGCGAACTACATGGATTTCTTTATCACTTCCTTGTTCCCAAGATGTTGTTTGCGTTAAGGCTTCTTCTTCTTTAAGCTGTTGCTCAGTTTTATAATTATATAAAGTAGCTTCATTGTTGATAAAATCTGCTAAATATTTTTTCTGAATTGTTAAAGAATATGTTTTGTTTTCAGAAGCAGGAATTATACCTTTTTTGTAAGCAGGATTCAAAAATTCTAATTCAACTATTGGGATATTCAGCATTTGGGAAATTTGTTCAAAAGTAATTTCATGTTTAACGGAAACGGTGTCAATTTCATGAAAAGCAAATGATGTGCTCTTAGGAATTATATTATGCTCGCTAGCATAGCTCATAGCATAATTTATAGCGATAAATCCTGGGACATAATTACGCGTTTCTCTTGGTAGGTGATTTCGGATTTCCCAATAATTTGTTCCTCCGTGCGAACGCTTAATTGCTCTGTTAACGGTACCTGAACCTGAATTATAAGCAGCAAGAACCAAAAACCAATCATTGTAGATTTGATAGAGATAACTTAAATGCTTACAAGCAGCAACAGTAGATTTATAGGGGTCGCTTCTATCATCAATAACTGAAGAATATTGTAGATTATAGATTTCTCCTGTTCTAGGCATAAATTGCCATAAACCAACAGCCTTTGAACGAGAAACAGCTTTGGGATTTAAAGCGGATTCAATGATTGCAAGATATTTTAGTTCTAAGGGTAAATTGTATTTGTCTAATAGTTCTTCAAAAAGAGGAAAATACAATTTAGACAAGCCGAGAGCGCGACGGGATAAACAATTAGGTTTTTTTGTGTATCGCTCAATATAATGTTTAACATCTTCATTAAAAACAAATTCAAAAGGAGAGTTACTGTTTAATTTTGCAATTCTATCCTCGTAAACGGAGTCAGTAATTAATAATTCGTTATTAGTTTGAAAATTATTTATTATTGGTTTTTCGGTGCTATTAATTAAGTTTTCCTTAAAGAATTTATTATTTACAAGACTGTCGAAAATAGCAATTTCAGGATTGTCTTCAACAAAAACAATATTG
>CAYLPA010000184.1:3429-5569 GCA_964385385.1 uncultured Saprospiraceae bacterium
CTTATTTTTTTCTTGCCAGCCAATATGCAGGATTTTGTTTTTTGTCGCCCTTCCAAAGTTCGAAATGTAATTCGGTTTTATTATCTTCGGAATCAGTATGAACTTTTCCTATAATTTGTTTTGTGCTTACCGTTTCACCTTTTGTAACATAAACTTCATCAAGGTTTGAATATAAGGTAAAATATTCGCCATGTTTAACTCCAACGGCTTTTGTATTTGAAATACTTATGATAAATCTTACGGTTCCTTTAAATACAGCTCTTGCCATGGCATTTTTACTGGTTAGAATATCAATGCCAAAATTTTCTGTTACAATTTGATTTAACACTGGATGGGGATGAACACCATAAGTGCTTGAGACTATCCCTCTTTCAGAAGGCCAAGGAAGTTTCCCTTTATTAGTAGAAAAAGAATTTGATAATATTTTTTCTTCGGGAGTAAGAGAAAAAGCATATTTGGGAGATTTTGTTCCCGATTTTCTCATCTCAGCAGCAATAATTGCCTGAATTTCTTTCTGTAGTATTCTTGCTTGAGCTTCTTTTAGCCTGATTTTTTTCAACAATTTCTTTTCTTTTCTTTTAAGCTGAATCACTGTGCTGCTCTTTTTTTTCTTTTCTCTGTTCAAAAGATTTTTTTCGCTTTCCTTTGTTATCAGAAGTTCAACTTTTTCGGATTTTTGCTGCTCTAAATCGTTCTTTTTTTCGTTAAGCAATACTCTGGTTATTGTAATTAGCTCTGCCTGCATTTTGCGATAAGAATTATATTGTTGCAAATATTTTAACCTGCGGTAAGCCTGATTGAAATCTTCAGCAGAAAAAATAAACATCAACCGGTCGTAGGAGTTCATGTTTTTATAAGCGAAATAAACCATTTTAGCATATTCATCTTTTAGGTTTTTAAGGTCTCGGGTCAATTTTTCAATATCTGCTTGAGTTTGCTTTATTTCTTTGTCGAGATATGAAATTTCATAATTAATAGTTGTTATTAATTCTTGTCGTTTGCCGATTTTATTTTTAATAAGAACAAGCTGATTAAGAGAAATCTTCTTGCTTTTCTTGGTGTCGCGGAGTAATTTGTTTGTATAGGAAATTTCTTTTTCAATATTTTTTTTGTTTTGTTGAAGTTTTGCTTTCTTGTCTTTTTGGGCATAGGAAGCACTTATGATAAAAAATATCAAAACAATAGAAACGAAGTTTTTTATAGAATTTGCTGGCAGCATATTTAAGAAAATTAGAAAAATATGAAATACGAATTTAATACTTTATTAACAGATAGATTAATTAATAATAAATAACTTATTAAAACATGAATGTTAATAATGCAGACGACCATTATTTGAGCTTGGTATATTTTTTAGGAATTTTGAATGGAAAACTTTGAGGGACATCAAGAACAATCTTTGAATATTTGATTTTAATATTCATCATTTTTTCTGAAGTAATAATGATATTGCTTTGAAAAGGAAAGAGTTGTTCGTTGATTTTTTGAAAATCAGAATAAAATACTTCAAGCTTTCTGTTTTCCTTTTGGATAAGCTTAATCATGATATTTTTGATTTTATAATTTTCGGGATCAAGCCAAATATCCTGAACCAAAACTCTTAGTTCCTCCTGCTCGTTTTTCACATGTTTTTTAAGTTTTTTTCTACCAACGGTGCTTAGGTGATAAAGTTTGTTAAAAACGTTGGCTTTGAAAACATCATTTTCGTAATACGAAAAATCATTTCCAATAATAATAGATTGCAAAATATCAAAATCAAGGTCGGTGTTTAATAATTGGTTGATGAGTTTGAAATCACCAATAAAATATGTTTTATTAAGACGGTTTAATAGTTTTACTGAATCTGTTGTAATAAGAATTCTCGCAATTTCAATTCCAAGAGCCGGGGAAAATGAAGCCCAGATAAGACTATCTTTTTTAATTCGAAGATGAGCATTTAAAGAACTGCTTTTTTTATCAATTAGTAAATCTGCAGACAATTTAGCAGAAATCCAATCAAATTTTAATTCGTTTTTTTTGAGTTGAGAAAAAAGATATTCAGCACCATCGTCTTTTTCTTTGATAGGCTCTTTAATAATTTTACGAGTCTTACACGAACCGCCAATAAGAACAGAAAGAATAAGAGCAAAATATATTAAAT
>CAYLPA010000185.1:0-5555 GCA_964385385.1 uncultured Saprospiraceae bacterium
AATTTTAATAAAACTATTTTAATCCTAAAATTGAAGATAACAAAGCCTGTCTGACATAAACTCCATTAAGAGCTTGTTGGAAATAATATGCTTTTGGATTGCTGTCAACATCTTCGCTGATTTCGTTTACACGTGGCAAGGGATGCAAAATTTTAAGGTTTTCTTTTGAATCTTTAAGCATATCATTTTTTAATACGTAGGAGTTTTTAACTTTTTCATATTCCAATGGGTCGGCAAATCTTTCTCTCTGAATTCTTGTCATATACACAATGTCAGCTTTTGGAATTGCTTCATCTAAATTTGTGTATTGATAATAAGTTAGATTGTTTTCTTTAATGTGTCTTTTTACTGAACTTGGCAATTTAAGTTCATTTGGAGAAACAAGATGATATGTACAATTGAAATTTGTCATGGCAATAACAAGCGAATGCACAGTTCTTCCATATTTAAGATCTCCAACAAATGCAATATCAAGATTTTCCAGAGTTGATTGAGTTTTTCTGATAGAATAGAGGTCAAGCAGGCATTGAGTGGGGTGTTGATTTGCACCGTCGCCTGCATTAATAATTGGGACACTTGAAACTTCGCTGGCTAATCTTGCACTCCCTTCAACAGGGTGTCGCATAACAATCAAATCGGAATAATTAGCAACAGTTTTTATGGTGTCAACTAAGGATTCTCCTTTTTTTACACTCGAACTTGAAGCGTCTGTAAATCCGACAATTCTACCTCCAAGCTGGTTTATTGCACTTTCAAAACTCAACCTTGTTCGGGTTGATGGTTCAAAAAATAAACTTGCTATAACATGATTTTCAAGAATTTTTTGTCGGGGATTTTTTTCAAATTCTTCTGCTAAATCAAGGATTTCAATGTATTTTTCTTTATCGTAATCATTGATAGAAACTAAGCTTTTGTTCTTCATAAATTGATGTTTATGTTTTGTTTATATATTAATTTGTTTTAATTTATTATTTTTAAATCTGTTTGCTTTTTGTTTTATTATTTTATAAAATTAATCATTAAATCTATCTGTTCTAAAATTGTGAATAAATTGTGAAAAAAAAAAGACGACTTTCAAGTCGTCTTTTTTCTAAAAATCTAAAAAGTTATTTTTTTTGTAACCAATAAATTTAGTTATAAAAAAATCTAAATAACTTTTATTTTTCATTTTGTTAAATCAGTTTAAACTAGATTGTGTTTTTTTACAAAATCGTCCATAACTTCATTGAAGTTTGGATAACCGATTTCCTGTAGGTCATAATAAACTCTGGTGTTAGGTTTATTAATTTTAATAATCCTGTTAAGGTCAATTGGAGTTCCTATAACAACAGCTTCACAATCGGTATTATTGATTGTTTCTTCAAGGTCGGCTAATTGTTTGTCGCCGTAGCCCATTGCTGGTAAAAGAGTTCCGATGTTAGGATAAATTTTGAAGGTTTCTGAAAGACTGCCAACGGTATAAGGTCTTGGGTCAACAAGTTCTTTAGCACCGAATTTTTGTGCTGCTACTGTACCTGCACCAATTTTCATTTCGCCGTGAGTTAAAGTAGGTCCGTCTTCAACAACCAATACTTTTTTACCTTTTATTAATGAAGGGTCATCAACTTTGATAGGTGAAGCACCGTCAATAACAATAGCATCAGGATTAACTTTTTCGATGTTTTCTCTGATAATTTGTATTGCTTCCGGTGGAGCAGTATCCATCTTGTTGATTACAACAACATCTGCTTGACGTAGAGTAACTTCTCCAGGATAGTAAGATAATTCATTTCCCGGCCTGTGAGGGTCAACAACAGTAACCATTAAATCTGGTTTGTAAAAAGAAAAGTCATTGTTTCCGCCATCCCATAAGATAACATCACAACCATCAGGGTCTTGTTCAGCAGCCCTAAGAATAGCTTCGTAATCAACACCTGCATAAATAATATTTCCACGAACAATATGAGGTTCATATTCTTCCATTTCTTCAACAGTGCATTTGTGTTTTTCTAAATCTTCGATTTTAGCAAAACGCTGAACTTTTTGAATTACTAGGTCACCATAAGGCATAGGGTGTCGGATTGCAACAACCTTTAGTCCTTTTTCCATCAGAATTTCAATAATTCTTCTTGATGTTTGGCTTTTTCCACAACCAGTTCTAACAGCTCCAACAGCAATAACTGGTTTAGTGCTTTTAATCATTGTGTCTTTTGAGCCAAGTAAAATAAAATTTGCTCCGACAGCATTAACAATTGCACTCATTTTCATAACACGTGGATAAGGAACATCACTGTATGAAAATACACAATCATCAACATTTAGCTCTTTAATTAATTTTGTGAGGTCTTCTTCTGCATAAATTGGGATACCGTCCGGGTATAAATCACCGGCTAATTCTGTCGGGTATTTTCTTCCGTCGATATCTGGAATCTGAGCAGCCGTAAATGCGACTACATCATAAGCTTCATTGCCTCTATAATAGGTATTAAAGTTATGAAAATCTCTTCCTGCAGCACCAATAATAATTACCTTTTTTTTCATAATTATTATCCTCAATTTTTGGTTAATATATTTTTATTAAATTCCTGCAAAGATACATTTAAGTTTTTTGATTTTATGTTTGTTTTTGATAATTTTTTTTCAACAGTTAGAATTTTTTTGTTTATATGTGTTTTATAAGTATGTAACAAATGTTTTTTTTATTCTAAAATGTTTTTATTTATATAATTGCATATTAAAAAAAAACTTTAATTTTGTAAAAAATAAATATTTAATGTTATGGATATTGAGAATACTTTTATTGAAGCTATTGAGCAATTATATCAACGCAAGATTGTTGCTAATGATGTCTTTATTCAGAAGACACGAAAAGATTTTGTTGGAGATTTTACGGTAAATGTTTATGCTTTTATTAAATATTCAAAAAAACCACCGGAGAAAACAGCTAAAGAAATAGGTGAATATTTGAAAGAAAACGTTGACTTTATAGAATCTTATAATATTATTAAGGGTTTTTTAAATATTGAAATTAAAATCCAATACTGGATAAAATATTTTAATGATAATTATAAAAAACAGAACTTTGGTTTTGGCAAATCTAAAGATGAAAAACCTGTTGTAATTGAATATTCATCACCAAATACTAACAAACCATTGCATCTTGGTCACATTAGAAATAATTTAATTGGCTGGTCTATTGCTCAAATTTTGGAAGCAAACGGAAAAAAAGTTAACAAAGTGAATCTTGTAAATGATAGAGGCATTCATATTTGTAAATCGATGTTAGCATGGGAAAGATGGGGTAAAGGTGAAACCCCGGCAACTTCAAATATGAAAGGTGACCATCTTGTTGGGAAATATTATGTTTTGTTTGATAAATTATTCAAACAGGAAATTCAGGAAATTGTTTCTACGGGTACACTCGAAGAAGTAGCTGAAAAAAAGTCAACACTTCTTAAGGATGCTCAGGAAATGTTACGTGAATGGGAAGCCGGAGATAAATATACTCTAAAATTATGGAAAAAATTAAATAAGTGGGTTTATGAAGGCTTTGATGTAACATATAAAAAATTGGGTATTGATTTTGACAAAACCTATTATGAATCAGAAACTTATCTCGAAGGAAAAAAGATTGTTGAAAAAGGACTTAAAGACGGTTATCTTTATAAAAAGGAAGATAATTCTACTTGGGTTGATGTTTCTTCAGGAAAGTTAGGAGAAAAACTTTTGTTAAGAGCTGACGGAACTTCTGTTTATATTACTCAGGACCTTGGAACTGCAAAAATACGACATGATTTGTATGACCCTCAAAAATTAATTTATGTAGTTGGAAATGAGCAAAACTATCATTTTGATGTATTAAAAATAGTATTAAGAAATTTAGGTTTTGATTGGTCTGAAAAGATTTATCATCTTTCTTATGGAATGGTTGAATTGCCTCATGGAAAAATGAAATCCCGCGAAGGAAAAGTTGTTGATGCAGATGATTTGATTGAAGAAATGTATCAAACCGCAAAATCAAAATCTTCTGAGCTTGGTAAAATAAAAGAATTTTCTGATGAAGAAACAGAAAATCTTTATAGAACTCTTAGCATTGGAGCTTTAAAATATTTTATTTTGAAAGTTGACCCTCAAAAAAATATGTTGTTTAATCCTGAAGAATCTATTGATTTTAACGGAAACACAGGACCCTTCATTCAGTATACTTATGCCCGAATTCAATCTTTATTAAAAAAGGCATCTGAAAGAAATACCTTTGATTTATCTAATTTAAAAACCTCTATTTTACCAAAAGAAAAAGAGATTATTAAACTAATTTCAAATTACCCGGTTATTATTAAAGAAGCAGGCGAAAAATACAGCCCCGCTTTAATTGCTAATTATGTTTATGATTTAGCTAAAGAATATAATCAATATTATCATGATACGCCGGTTCTGAAGGCTAAGGGAAAAGATACTATTGAATTCAGATTATGTCTTTCACAATTTGTTGGTAATATAATTAAATCCTCAATGGGATTATTAGGAATTGATGTTCCTAGCCGAATGTAATAAAAACAAAGTCGTCCAGAACTTAGAATTGAGAATTGAGAACTGAGAACCCAGCTTCCTGTTTTCTTAATATACTTTTCACGAACCTTTATCTTATTCTAATTCTTTGTCCTATTTGTAAAACAGAAGTTCTTGAAAGTCCATTCATTTGACAAATTACAGAAACAGATGTTCTGTACATTCCTGCAATATGTGAAAGAGTTTGACCTGATTTTATGTAATGATATTTTGCATTTTTCAATGCTCTAAGCTCCACGATATATCCAAAATTTCTTTTATTTAAAAATAAAGTATCACGTAAAAGTTTACAGTTGTCAAAATCAATTAACACTTCGGGATTGATTGCTGTGCCAAGATATCTGACTTCAAAATGCAGATGACTACCTGTTGAACGTCCTGTATTTCCTCCAAGCCCGATAATTTCTCCAGCTTTTACAAATTTATTTGTATCTACAAAAATTCTTGAGAGGTGTGCGTAAACAGTTTCTAATCCATTATTATGCCTGACAACAATTATGTTTCCGTAGCCTTTATAATATTGTGTTATTCTAACCATGCCATCAAAAGCACAATGAACAGGGTCGCCAGTTACTAAATCTATATCTATACCATAATGAAAATGGTATCTTCTACTGCTTCCGAAACGAGAAGTTATTTTCCCACAAAAAGGATGTGCATATTCTGGTTCTCCACTATGTTGTAAAACAATTATTGTAGTATCCATTTTTAATAGCGAGTCAGCTCGGTTCATAATAGTACTTTCTCTATGATATTGAATATCGTGAGTGTTCCAATTATCATATTTATCTGAAGCAGGGTAAAAATATATCGAAAGAGAGTCGTAAAAATTATAGAAATTTGAAGCAATGTCAATGCTGTCATTTAAGCTTTCAAAAATTATTGGTTTGCTTGTATCGGGTTTTGTTAAATTTTGAGAATAACTTGATAAATTGCAAAGAAATACTGAAAATAAAACTAAGATTAAATTTCTAAAATGTATATTCATGTAATATTTTTATAAAAAA
>CAYLPA010000186.1:0-5546 GCA_964385385.1 uncultured Saprospiraceae bacterium
AAAATGCCCTACTCAAGCAATAGAAATTAAAGCAGGGAAAGCTCGAATTCAAACTAATTTATGCAAAAATTGTAGAGTTTGTGTTTCTGTTTGTCCTTTTGGAGCTATCTCGTAAATAAAATATATTTAAAAATTTTCTTAATAAAAAAAGCAACATATTAATATGTTGCTTTTTTTGTCGGACTGGCAATATGACAATAAATAAACTACTTAGGTTTATTGTTGTATGAAATAGCTTATAAACAAAGGTTAATAAAGATTCAAAGTTTATTTATATACTCAAATGTTTAGAAATATACGAAAATTGTTTGATATAATTTTGATATAAGAGAAATAATAAATTATCGAAATCTTACAAATTATTTAGACAAAGATTTTGTTTGTAAAAAATTATTGACTTAATAATCTCTACTGAATATTGAAAATATTAAAATCATCTTATTTTCGTCCATTATTTATAATATTATAAATGATGGAAATAATAGCGAACAGCACTAAAACTATTAAAAACAAAAATACATCTCTGATATTTAACTCATACACCCTTTTAATGATAACTAATCCAATTGTTAAAACTAAAAAAAGAATTGCACCGAATAATGCATTTTTGTCTATATCTTTCATATATTTCTCATATATTTTTAATTAAAAGTTTCTTTTTTCAAAGAATAAAATTCCTATTCTCTTTATAAAATGAAAGAGAATCAAGCAAATATAAGAAATAATTTACAAATAATAATTTTTTTTATTTTTTATTTTTTTATATATTTACAAAATAATAATAATTAAAAGCTTAAAAATCATGAAAAAATTTACAATTGCGTTATTTTATGTGTCATTTATGATAATGATTAGTTGTAATAGTAGTAAGAAAGAAAAAGATGCGACTACTAAGAATGATAATTTAACTAATATAGAAAGATGGAAATTAATTCCTGATGGCTATTTAGGTGATCAGTATATAGATACTAAGTCGATTGTTTTTTATAATAATAAAACCGAAGTCGAAATATGGATTAAAGTGATTCTTGATGAAACTGGAAAAAAGGAAACTTGCGACTTTTTTAAAGATGAAAAATTTAATGATATTCATCATATCTTGTCATTAACAAGATATGATATAAAACACAGACTTTATAATTTAAAGGAAGCAAATTATTACGATTCAAATAATAAATTCATTCATAAAGAAGAATTTACAGGTTGGAAAAGCATATCTCCAAATTCGTATAGAGAAAGAAATTTTGATGCTATAAACGAAATTATTAGTAATTATTAAAATTCATTACTATTGGGAATATTGTGGGTTTTAGAAAGTAGTCTGAGAATTGGCTCAGAAATTATTCAAATTTAAAAAATATTTTCAAACAATTAGTAAATTAAATTATGGACAGAGTATGCTATTGTTTCAGTGTATAATAAAAAACATACTTCTTAATTGATTCGTCGTATTTTAAGCGAATATTTAGTATTTCACCATCTTCAAGATAAGCTTTCCATTCGGTATCTGACAAAATAACATATTTCTTATTATACACTTCTACTTGTGCATTCAAATATGGTATATGTTCAATCACTTGTGTACAAAAAATTGAACGTCTATTTTGCTTGTCAAACCAATAAAAGAAAGTGCCATAATGCATAAAAGAAGCAGTATATTTTGCGCCGTAATCTGTAAATCCAGTTTCGAACGTCTTGTCTGAGTGTAATTTCTTTATTTCAGCTTCTGTAAATCCAATATGTACTTGTGCCCTTATCAATATGGGTAAAAACAGGATAAATAGTAAAAGTATTTTTTTAAATATAATTTCTGATTTTAACATTTTAACATTTATTCTTGATTCTTTTTTATTTAGCTGACCACTTTCTTTTTTGGTTCATTTGTCAAATTTAATAACTTATTTTCATTTTTCCAAGTTATAATTCAATTCGACCTATAATTTTATAGAAATCTTAAATTGTCTATTGTTTTAATATTTTATAAAATAAATCATGAAAATATATAAGTAAATTTTTATAATTGATACTGAGTAAATAATAAATTAAGTGAAAAAAAAGTAAATTTTTCTCACTTTTTTAATCCCCTAATATTCTGAATATCATAAACCCTAACTACTGACATTCAATTCCTTATAGTGATTTTTTCGATTTGGTAGTTTAATTTATTTGTCGTATATTTGCATAGCAATGATGATTTTTAGTCGTGAAACAAATTTGAAATATTTATGAATACAATTCTCCAGATGCATATTGGAATATTGATTGAAAATAGATTCTAAATGTATAATTCAAAAACCTAAACAGCTTAAAGTATCTACAATGTTATTATCATGTAATATTTTTTTAAACTCTTCTATTGTTGTTATTATAATATTCTCTTTGTGGTTACTTATTTTGCCATAGTTTCCTACAATAAACCATCCTGTCGTTTGTTTTTCACCATAGGTATTATTAAAATATTCCTTTCTTTTTATATACTTTTTGAGAATATCTGATTGGTTTTTATGTCCAGTCGAAATTTCAATAATCCATCTTTGAGTTTGATTTTCTCCTAAAATATCTGTTTCAAATTTTGTATGTTGATACCTTTCTAAAGCATTCAAATTAGGCATTTCAAAACCAACAAGTCGTTTACCAACAAAATCTATTTTGATTTTATCCCTGATTATACTCTCAAAAGAGAAGTTTTTTTCTGTTTTTTTTTGTTCATTATTCTGAGATAATGATTTTCTAATTTCACCTAAATACAATTGTAATTTTTCATGGCTTTGATGATAATTAATAAGTTTCGCATTGACAAAATCTTCATAAGTTACTTGCCACTTCAATGTTATTGTATTTTCATTTTCAAAATGATTCATTACAGTTCTAAGATTACCCATATTATGCCCATTTGCTAATTGAAGTGAACCGTCATTTTTTATCATCCTTGGTAGATAATAATGAGGCCGAACTGTTGGATTACAAAGCTTCTTAGCAATTATAGATTGTCCGACAGTAATTAGTTTGCCTTTTTCATCATTTGTAAGTTTGTCTAAATTTGAATAATATTGCCTCCCGACCACAAAATACATCTTAGTTTTTAAATTCCCTTTAATTTCATTTAATTGTTTAACATAATTAAAAATCTCACTGTATAAACTTGGATTATAACGTTTGATAATATCCCACATCTCATCCAATGAATATGATAAGTCAAAATCATTATTTGTTTTGGTTATTTTAAGACTTAATTGCTGATTAAATAAACCATATAATTTTAGTAAGTTTTGTTCTTCAAAATATTGATAGGGTTGATTGCATAAGTTATTGCGATTTGCTGGTTTCATATACTTAAATAGATTGTTTAATCATATTTTTTAATATCTGTTTTTGCGTTTGTAGAACTTATTGATCTTTTCAATAATTCTGATTTTTCATGCATTTTATCAATCTTTCGTTGTAATCTTTTTGAAGTTTCTTTATCTAATCTATCAATATCTAAAATCTCCATTAAACTTCCTATTTCATTTTCAATTTCCATACGTTGAAAATTGCTTGATTATTGAACATATGTGAACATAATATGAACGTACAGTTTAGAAAAGAGTTCTTAAATTTATGATAAACAATATTTAAGAACTCTTATATTACGTTAAATATGTCGGAGTGGCAGGACTCGAACCTGCGACCGCTTGCACCCCATGCAAGAATGCTAGCCAACTGCACCACACCCCGAAAATAATAAAATATCTTTTTTTATACTAATTAGAAAACACTAAAGTTTTTCTGAAACTTAGTCTCTAAATACTTGACAAAGCAATAAAAAAAGGATACAAAATTATGAGAAAAAATTAATAAATTACATCTGTAAAATAATAAAATTAAGCTCAACAGGATTAACACAAAGAACAGGAATTTGTGATTGATTAAAAATCATTTGCTCATCCCATGGACTTAAAATAAAATTAAAAATATCGGGATTTGTCATAATCATAATTAGATTAGCTTCCTTTGCAGTTGCATAACTAATAACTTCCTTAGCAAAATTTCCAGTCTTTTCGGGTGATTCAAGAACATATTCAACTTTGTGTCTATCGAAAATTTCGGTTATTTGTTTGATAACAATTCTCAATTTATTTTGAAGATATTCATCATTAGATTTAATAACATAAAGATGAATTCTTGATTTAAAAGTTTCAGCAATATGTAAAGCCCATTTTACTTTTTGTCTTACTTCGGAAATATCATCAATAGGAAAAACAATATCTTTATATCCATCTTTGCCAAATGCACGTTTTTGGACAACAACAACAGGACATGGAGAGCTTGTTACAATTTTCAGAGCATAGCTTCCTGTTAAGTGCTGTATTCCACATTTTCCGTGTGTTCCAAGCACAACAATATTTGCTCCAATTTCTTCAGCAACCTCAGGAATAATTGAGAAAATACTTCCTTCTTTTGAAATGTATTTTACTTCTACATCAAATTTCTCCTGATACTGAGATGCTATTTCTTTGAGTTTTTCATCAACTGCATTAAAAGTTAAATTTTCTTTTTTTAAATCTGATTTCGTGATTTTATCAATTACGTGTAAAAGATAAACTTTATATTTTAAAGATTTTGCCAGTTCAACTCCATGATGAATAGCATTATCACATACTTCTGAAAAATCGGTGGGTACTAATACAATATTGTTTGTTTTCATCCTAATAATTTTGTTTAAAATAAATTATTTAACACTTTAATTAATTAACAAATATAAAAAAAATTAAGTATAAATAAACGCTAATAATTATTTTTTAATTTTTAATAAGTTAATCATTTTCTTCTTCTGTCTTAATTCTATAGATGATTTTGTAAAATAATTATGATTTTCAAATAAATTAATTTGTGTTTCATTCCATTGTTGTGGAGTTAATATAATTCCCTTATCCTTCCATTCAAGGAATAATCTATTAGAAATTTTGAAATAGTCATCTCTTCCGAGATAATCTAAATCAGCATCACAAAGAATTTTTTCCAACAAAGTTTCCGGGGTTTGAGGAACTGTTGTTGATAAAATCATTTTTTCAATTATTTCAATTTCTTCAGAATTATAATTGAATTCCGGCAAAGTTTTTTTTGCAATTTTTGCTGACACTTCTTCGTGACCAACATAGCTTTCAAGAAAACCTGAATCATGAAAAAGAGCAGCAGTTTTAAGCAAAATCATTTTAGCTTCTGAAATTTTTTCCAGCTTCCCTAATTCTGTTGCCATCATATAAACATCCTTAGAATGCTCAAGACTATGATAATAATATTTAGGATTAAGCTCATTTTTCAATCTATCTAAAATGCTCTTCTTTGCTCCTTCAAAATCCTTTGACATTTATAAAATATATTTGTTTTTTAAATTTGTTAATCTTTGAAGCAAAAGTAAACAATTTATTAGAAAAGCAAATTGAAATTTATGCTCATTAGTTATAAAAACTAAATTTTAATTTTATAAATTTGCTTTTCTTTTATACTTAACCTTAAATCCGCAAAAGATAAAATTACAATATTTTTCAAGTCTTAGTTGATAA
>CAYLPA010000187.1:0-5539 GCA_964385385.1 uncultured Saprospiraceae bacterium
GAGTATGACTAAAACCATAAACCAAAGTGTCAGAATAATGATAGCCACTACAACCGTCCCAACCTTGAAGTCTGCTGTCAGGACTAAGCTGAACCATTCCAAATGGCATTGAAGCACCGGGATAAGTATGCCCATGACCTGCGGTGCCAACAAATGGATTTACGAATTGGGTTAGTTGGATTTCTTTGTAAGTTGATTTCTTTTTGCAAGAATAATTAAGAGTTATAACTAAAATGATAGTTAAGATTAAAGTCTTTTTCATTTTTTTATTTTACTGCTTGTTTCATTTATAAATTTATTAGGTTCTCAAAATTCTTTTATACATAAATATTTAAAATTTATTGGCACGAAGTTAAAAATGTTTTGGAAATAAACACTATCTTTGTTGTTTATGATATAACGGGAAGAAAAGTGATGGAAACAATTTTAAATTCAGGTGAAAACAAATATAAAATGAATACCGAAAAACTTGAATCCGGTGTTTATTTTTATAAATTGAAAGCTGATAAAAGCTATAATGGTAAAATAATTATATCTAAATAAAACAATTAGCTGGTCAGGGTTTCACTCAAAGTGAAGCCCTGACTTTATTAAAACAATGAAATTCATAATCAAAATATTACTTATTGCCCACTGCCTACTGCTTACTGCCAATTTTACCTTTTCTCAAAATCTGGTTTTTAATGGTAGTTTTGAGATACGAGACTCCATTTTTCAAAATTCAGATCTAAAATATCATAATTGTCCTTATTCTAATGGGGACGGTCCAAATGGGTATAATCCACAATTAGAAATGGCAAAAGGCTGGAGTGATCCCGAAGGAATATATACATATTATTACGGAACTACTATTGATTACTATTCTTCTTCCGATTTTTTTCATTCGTGTGGGAATAATTCTGCCAATTTACCGTATTGGGTTAGCGCAAGTTGTGTTAGCGTCCCCCATAACACATGGCTTATCGGTTTTCAATATCCAAGAACAGGCGAAGGATATTCGGGATTTGGATTTTATGGTCTTAAAAAGCAGTATTCAGATATTGATTTTGGTGAATATATTCAAACAAAGCTTAGTTCGAAATTACAGAAAGATATAATGTATAAATTCGTTTTTTATGTTAACAGGGGTGATCGTTGTAGTCACTCCATTGAAACTCAAGGAGCATATTTTTCAGCTAATAAAATAAGTTATCCAAGTATTTTAAATGGTTTAAAAAACAATACTGTAGTTGCTCAAATAATTAATAACAATGGATTTATTTCCGACACTATTAACTGGACAAAAATTGAAGGAATATTCCAAGCCAAAGGAGATGAAGAATACCTTACAATAGGAAGTTTTGATGTTAGAAAGAATATGGCAAGATTCGAACATATTGCTGTTTATCTTGATGCGGCTGCTTATGCAGTAGATGATATATCACTTTATCCTGTAAATGCACCAATAGAAAAAGCCAATTGTGGGAATGATACAACAATTTGTTATGGCAATGGTTTTAGCTTAGGAACAACCAATGTAAAACCCGAATACAGAAACGAATACACTTTTGAGTGGTATGTTTTGGGCAAAAAAGACAGCATATTTTCAACAGAAGGACATCCTGTTGTTTATCCTGAAACAACAACAACTTATATTGTTAAAGTTATGGATTTTAAATTTGATAAAAGTACAGATACAATCACGGTTAATGTGGTTGATTGTACTGAACCAACCAGCCTTTTGGTTTATCCCAACCCAACAAATGCTCTTGTAAATTTTAAATTTAACAGCCCCATTCCCGAGCAACTAAAAATAGAACTTTATGATGTAATTGGCAGAAAAATAAGAAGTACAAGTTTTCAGCAAAACTATGACATCAAAGAAGTACAAATGAATCTTTTTGATTTAGCTTCGGGTATGTATTTCTATAGTGTCGTTGTTGGTGGTGAAAAAAAGTTTGTTGGGAAGATAGTTAAGATTGAATAATTAATGTCATTCGGTCATTCGCTTCGCTGTCATTAGGTCATTCAATTGTCATTTAACAATTTAACAATAAAACAATTTAACAATTTAACAATCGAACAATTGAACAATTGAATTTGAAAATATCTTAGAAATAAACACTATCTTTGTTGTTTATGATATAACGGGAAGAAAAGTGATGGAAACAATTTTAAATTCAGGTGAAAACAAATATAAAATGAATACCGAAAAACTTGAATCCGGTGTTTATTTTTATAAATTGAAAGCTGATAAAAGCTATAATGGTAAAATAATTATATCTAAATAAAACAATTAGCTGGTCAGGGTTTCACTCAAAGTGAAGCCCTGACTTTATTAAAACAATGAAATTCATAATCAAAATATTACTTATTGCCCACTGCCTACTGCTTACTGCCAATTTTACCTTTTCTCAAAATCTGGTTTTTAATGGTAGTTTTGAGATACGAGACTCCATTTTTCAAAATTCAGATCTAAAATATCATAATTGTCCTTATTCTAATGGGGACGGTCCAAATGGGTATAATCCACAATTAGAAATGGCAAAAGGCTGGAGTGATCCCGAAGGAATATATACATATTATTACGGAACTACTATTGATTACTATTCTTCTTCCGATTTTTTTCATTCGTGTGGGAATAATTCTGCCAATTTACCGTATTGGGTTAGCGCAAGTTGTGTTAGCGTCCCCCATAACACATGGCTTATCGGTTTTCAATATCCAAGAACAGGCGAAGGATATTCGGGATTTGGATTTTATGGTCTTAAAAAGCAGTATTCAGATATTGATTTTGGTGAATATATTCAAACAAAGCTTAGTTCGAAATTACAGAAAGATATAATGTATAAATTCGTTTTTTATGTTAACAGGGGTGATCGTTGTAGTCACTCCATTGAAACTCAAGGAGCATATTTTTCAGCTAATAAAATAAGTTATCCAAGTATTTTAAATGGTTTAAAAAACAATACTGTAGTTGCTCAAATAATTAATAACAATGGATTTATTTCCGACACTATTAACTGGACAAAAATTGAAGGAATATTCCAAGCCAAAGGAGATGAAGAATACCTTACAATAGGAAGTTTTGATGTTAGAAAGAATATGGCAAGATTCGAACATATTGCTGTTTATCTTGATGCGGCTGCTTATGCAGTAGATGATATATCACTTTATCCTGTAAATGCACCAATAGAAAAAGCCAATTGTGGGAATGATACAACAATTTGTTATGGCAATGGTTTTAGCTTAGGAACAACCAATGTAAAACCCGAATACAGAAACGAATACACTTTTGAGTGGTATGTTTTGGGCAAAAAAGACAGCATATTTTCAACAGAAGGACATCCTGTTGTTTATCCTGAAACAACAACAACTTATATTGTTAAAGTTATGGATTTTAAATTTGATAAAAGTACAGATACAATCACGGTTAATGTGGTTGATTGTACTGAACCAACCAGCCTTTTGGTTTATCCCAACCCAACAAATGCTCTTGTAAATTTTAAATTTAACAGCCCCATTCCCATGCAAATGAGTATCGCACTTTATGATGTGGTAGGAAGGAAAATAAGAAAAACAAATTTCCAGCAAAACTATGAAATCAAAGAAGTACAAATGAATCTTTTTGATTTAGCTTCGGGTATGTATTTTTATAGGGTGCTTATTGGTTTAGAACAGAAGTTTTGTGGGAAAATTGTAAAAGTAGACTGATGTTATTTATGAACCCTTCCAGAGTTTAAAACTAAGGCTGTCCGAAACAATAGTTTAATTAACATCCAATAGTTGATAAATTACTGAAACGAATAAAAGAAATAATCTAAATAATTCTGATTCTTGTAAATAAAAACAAGATGAATCAGAAAAAATTATCTTTAAAAGATTTGTTAGGGATTATTCCAGAATCGTTTTTTGACAAAATTGCAGCGGAAACTAATGTTGATTTCCAGGTAAAGAAACTCAATGGGAAAGTGATGTTTAACTTAATAATGATGGGGCTTTTAGAAAGTGAGCGTCTAAGTTTACGAGTGATGGAACAGATTTATTCCAGCATGAAATTCAAAATTATATCAGGGGTTGAAGCCAGTCAGGAAACTAAACATAGCTCCATAGCTGACAGAATATCTAATATATCCAGCGATTACTTTGAAGAACTCTTTATCAAGAGTGTTGAGTTATTTGATTCAAAATTTAAAAAAAAGGAAATAGGGCAATATAAGATAGAGCGTTTTGATTCTACTATGGTTTCCTTATCATCTAAATTATTGAGTTTTGGTATGGTTAACGGAAATAAGAACAAAGACGGTAAACATACCTTTCATCAATTGAAGTTCACCATTGGTTTTAATGGACTCATCCCACATAAAGCAAAAATTTATACAGAACAGCAACATATAGGGGAAGACTTTCCTTTATATGAAACTATCATGGAAAATAAATATGATAAAAACAGTATAGCTGTATTTGACAGAGGATTAAAATCAAGGAGAAAATTTGCAGCAATTGATAAAGCGGATAAGTTCTTTGTAACAAGGATAAACCCGACCAATAATTATAAAACAATCGAAGTTGTTAGTAGTAGACCTATTGCAACAGAAGGGTTAATTATAGAGAAAGAGTTAAAGGTTTATTTGTTCAAAGGTAACAAAACGCTTATAAAAACACCTTTGAGATTAATCATAGCAAGACAAAAAGAAAACAATTCCCCCATCTTTTTCGTGACAAATTGTGATAAGCTTAGTGTAACGGATGTTTGTCAAATATATAAGAAACGATGGGACATTGAAGTGTTTTTCCGTTTTTTAAAGCAAGAGCTTAATCTAAAACACTTGGTTTCCAGAACAGCAAACGGGATTAGGGTCATGTTGTATATGACACTAATAACAGCAATTTTACTTCTACTTTATAAAGAAAGAAATAATATAAAAGGATATAAAATTGCAAAACGTAAATTCTTGAGTGAATTAGATATAGAAATAACTAAAGTAATTATTTTAGCTTGCAATGGTGACCCTAATAAACTGGACAAAATTGAATATTTTAAAGGTTTCGGACAGCCTTAGTTTGAAACTCTGGAAGGGTTGCTTAGGCTACTGTGAAATCAGTCAAGGCTTCACTTAGAGTGAAGCCTTGACTTTACAAACATTTGCCATGTGTCCAGAAATAATTAAGAAACATATAAAGCAAAATTCATTAAAGAATAAAACTATTATTCCGTGGGCAATTTTTGCCCACGGAATTTTATATTTTTGTAATATGATTTTAAGAAGGATTTATATAGTTTTATTTTTTCTATTTATAAATGTATTTGTGTTATCACAAAACCTTATAACAAATCCTTCTTTTGAAAACTGTTTATGTCCTAATGGAGGAGGACAAATCTATTATGCATACAATTGGTGGCCAAATTATTGGCAAGGAAGTAGTACCGATCTTTATCATACATGTGTAAATCATTATAGTTTTGCTATTCCATCTAATCATTCGGGTTATCAATATGCTCATACTGGAAATGCTTATGCAGGATTAGCATTTTTCTTTTATCAGGGTAATTCTATTG
>CAYLPA010000188.1:0-5500 GCA_964385385.1 uncultured Saprospiraceae bacterium
GCATCATAAGAACTGCATATCAACAAAATCTTACCAATTCTTTTTTTCATCAACAGATTAAAAGAAGTATCTATAAAAAAATATTTCTTCGCAATTAAGTTTTTACTATTATTCATTCTTTACAATTTATTGTTGAGTAAAACGATTACAAATGTACTAAATTTGAAAATACCGTTTGGCTGAAATTTCTTTTAAGAAGGAAATCAGATAATGAATAATGATTAAATATATAACGGACACTGAATAATGAATTTTATTTTGATTAGTACTTTGTAAATACAAAGCATTTAGAAATATTTTAGGAAGATACATTTCTAAATTTCCATTAAATCAGAACAGGCTATCAGAATAATTCAGTACTCTGGCTTTTAAAGTTTATAAATTAATAGGGATAAATAATTTATAAAAAAATATGAAAATAAAAATTGGATTTTGAGATTACTTTTTATACCTTTACAAAATTACCAAATGTACGAAACAATACATAATTAATTTATTAAAAATATATAAAAGCTATTATAAACAATTGTGAAACAATTAACATAGGATATTGATTTTTATTAGTTAGCCGAAAGGCATTATGAAATATATTAAATACTCAAATAAGATTTTGATATAGAAATATTAAAATAAATGGTTCTGTTTTAAAAGATTGTGGAAATACAAATTATTGCAGTTTACAATCTTACTAAATACTTCATATAACATAATTTTAACACCAATTGCACTCATAACTCACTGATAATATGTGCAAAATAAGACTCCACATTATTCTAAAACTGAACCAACTAAATTTATAAAAATCAAAAGTTTGTATAGTATAAACTAAAGGAAAAGAAACTTAAAATAAATCAATATTAACCAAGAGATTGAGAAGCTATCTGTCATTTCTGAATTTTTAAAAAAGTAGTTTTCAAACTCATTAAAACCTTTAAAATTATGAAAAAATTAACAACTCAGAAAAAGAAAACATTCGCTAATTTGCGAAACTTTTTATTGCTAATGCTTATTTTTATAGGCTTAACAGGGCAAGGACAGAACTTTGATTTCACTTATTCTCCTATAACTTTTTATGTTGGAGATACTATAACTTTTACTAATAGTTCTACAGGATTTCCTGCGGGAACTGTTTTTAAATGGAGTTTTGGAGATTGTCATCTGTACGCTCCAATGCCTGCCCAAAACTGTCAGGATTCAGTTTTTACTCAAATTGGAAATGAAATAAGTTATGTGTATTGGAATAATGGAATTTACAATATTCATTTGTACGCCTTTACAGCACAGGAAGAATACATTACAGATACTTCATTTCAAATTGTTCTTGGATACCATAAAGGGAATTTACAATGTAATACACTTCCGGTCTTCAATTGCGAACATGTATGTAATGGAAATTTTGAAGACTTAAGCCAGTCACCAAGTGGAATAGGACAACTTAATAAGGGATACAGTTGGACTAATTTGGCAAGTATGAATGGAATTGCTGTACTTGGACCAAGTCCTGATTTATTTAGTGCTAATGCGGGTGTAGTTTCTACTCCTAACAATTTTGCCGGATTTCAACCACCAAAATCAGGAACAAATTATGCAGGGATAATAGCTTATGGTTTTGATGCATTAAGTGTTATTCCCAAAAATTATTATGAATACCTGATTGGAAAACTTGCTTATCCGTTACAAGCTGGTATTGAATATTCTGTTGAATTCTACATTTCGAAAGCAAATGATGCACCAACAAGTGTTGATAAAATCGGAGCTTTTATTGATAAAATTTATCCCGATTCTGTATTTCCATTAAATCCACTTTTTCATGATTCAATAAGTTTTCTATTAACTAAAAACAATCAAACTATAACACCCCAAATTGAAAGCCCTGCAGGACTATTATTGACTGATACAGCAAACTGGGTGAAAATTTCAGGATTATATACAGCAAAAGGTGGAGAAGATGGAATTTATATTGGTTGCTTTAATGACACTAACAATTTTACAATCTCTGGAGCTTATCCAACAGGAGATAAGACTGCATATTATTATATCGATGATGTTTCCATAAAACCAAACATTCCCGATACAATTGAAAAAGTTATCTGCCTATACGACACCATAACTATTGACCCTGTTATTTGTGATTCTGCAAATTATTACACCTATTTATGGACATCAAACCCCAATGATCCAACACTCGCCGGACAGCAAACTAATCCGGTAATAACTGTTGTCCCATTAGTGAATACAACTTACACACTTTCATATACGGATACCAATAATATTACAGATACAGTAATTGTGATTGTTTATGTAAATAGTCCTCCCTACATTTTGCCAATAATTTCAGGTGACAGGTATATTTGTGGAAATCCGGGCATCTCCGTTTATAAAATCTTAAACTTCAACCCGAATACAGTTTACACATGGGATGTTAACAATCCCAATCCCCCACCTTTTCCGAATTTACTCACCGATTCAACTTTTACAGTTAACTGGGCAGATTATCCCAACGGTGGAATAGTTTCTATATATTTTTGCGACCTGGAAACTTTTGAAGTTTTCAAATGCTGCGACCCATTCACACCTGCTGATAGTGCTATTTATTTTTGTAACGATACGATTTCAACACCAACTGTTTTTAATAATGAAAAAATCTCTATTTGTGGGAGGCTTTTTATAAATGCAGATGTTACATTCAACAACTCATTAATCAAATTAGGTCAGATGTCAGGAATTAAAGTATTGTCGGGATACACCCTGACAATTAACAACGACACTTTTACTTCGGCTTGTAATTATATGTGGGATGGCATTTATGCCGAAGACCCCACATCTTCAATTATTATAAGCAATAATTCATTTTTTGAACATGCTAAAAATGCTGTGGTCGGTGCTAATAATGCTAATATTAATATTACTTTCTCAGAATTTAAGGATAATTTCATTGGAGTAAAAATCAGGAATTACAATCCCGAATGTGAAATGGTTGCCTGGCCCGACCCACCCGACCCTCCACCTCCAGCAAATAATACCTATATTGCCGGATGTATATTTCATAGAAGCACTGCCTCAATGCCGGCTTCTTTAGATCCTTATTATTATAATTTTACCGGAGTGCAAATTGATACAGTTTATGATATAACTATTGGTGATTATTCTTCCGCATCACTAAAGAACACATTCGATAACCTTGTGTTTGGCATAAAAAGTATTAATTCCGAATTGCAGGTTTATAATAATGAATTTAATAATATTAGTATGACTGAGGCAGTACCTTTAATTGATAACAACAATCATCCATTGGAAGGAGCCGTTTATTGCTTAAAAGTTATTTATCCTGCCGGCACAATGCCACCTTCATCGTCATACTTGAGTTGTATTAGAAATAAAGTTATTGTGGGAGGCTTTGGATTAAAAAAGAATGTTTTCGATAAATGTAATTTTGGTGTTTTTACTTATAAACATAGTTTAACAGCTGTAAACAATGAATTTACCGAGCAGTATTTCAATGCGGTTTATGATTATCTTTCACTCGGTACTTCTCATATTAATAATAATGTAATTGAACAACATGATGGAACATGGGCAAATAATGCAGTAATCCTTAACTCAGCTATCAGGGTGGAAAGTGCATTTAAGTCACTGGCAGGGAAAGATTTGGAAATTCTTAATAATACCATAAATAATACACGTACCGGTATAGCTGTTATTGATGCTACTTCATCTTTGCCCGGTGCTAGTAATCCGAGATATGCCAAGATAGGAAGCAATATGATTTATTTTGATAATTTTGATCATAATAGTGGTCACAAACATTACGGTATTAATATTCAGGATTGTGACAGGATAAGAGTCGCAGGGAACCACATTAAGAATAATGTCGATATTCCAAATTTTGGGGGATATCCTGAAAGATTGCAAGGAATACATGTGGCACAAAGCACAGGCGCATATATATACGACAACCACCGTATTGCGAAAACAGGTTATGGCATTTATGCAGTTGGGGTTTGCACAAACACCCAGTTTTCGTGTAACGACCTTGATACCTGCTTAAATGGTTTTTATTTTGAACCACAGTATGTACCTCCAAGTGGCGGAGGCACAGTTGCAACATTTATCACACAACAAGGACACGAGAACAGAGCTTCCGATAATATATGGAATACTAATTTGGGCGACAGAATAGCAGGAAACTTGAATATTACAAATTATCAAGAAGTCCCTTGGTATTTTAGAGGAATTCATGATTCCCAACCTTATAGTCCGGATGTTTCAAATACTTTTTCTGCCAACTATATTGAAGAGCATCCAAATACCAATGTCTTAAGTAAATGTGTGGGTTTACCCATGCCAATTGCTGATGATGACCTTGATGCTGCTATGCGAAATCAACGCTTAGGTGCTATTGTAAGAGAGGAAATTAGTTATGATATTTTGGAAGATGAATTTGAAGATTTCAATGAAGAATATTTATTCGAGATATTATATTCCGACCCTGAACTAATGTATCTTGGAGAAGATGATGATACAGCTTATATTAATTTCTACAATTATCGTGTGAATTCAACAATTGCAGAGTTTATCGAAATACAAGAATTAATAGATGAAGGCGATATCAATCAGGCATTGATGGATAATGGAGTTGTGGTTGCACAAACTGTAATCGAAGTGAATAAACAAGTAACAAATAATGTTTACCTTACAGCATTAGCCGAAGATATTGAATTTGACCAAATACAACGAAATGCATTGTTTGCAATTGCTTCGCTTACTCCTTACATCGGAGGCGAAGGAGTGTATTCGGCAAGAGTAATGCTTGGTTTAGACCCTGATGACCTTAATTTGCCTTATCGCAAAGCAAGACCTTACGAAGAAGGCAAAATTGCAATTGAAGGATTGTATATTTACCCCAATCCAACAAAAGATGAAATTACTATTGAGCTTGATAATAAAATTTTAACAGGAAAGGCAAAGCTATTTATATACAGCACAACCGGTAATAAAGTTTTAGAACAAGAAATAAATACCGAGCAAAACATACATACAATTAAACTTATTAAGCTGCAACCGGGCATTTATTTTTATAATTTTATAGGGAACAAAAATTATAAAGGAAAAATTGTAATAATTGATTAAATATCAATTCAAATAAGTGAAGTCATCCATTCGGGTGACTTCACTTATATTTGGGTTTAAAAAGCGATGAAATATCTGCACAAAATAAAAGTGATTATAGTTTGCTGTGTATTGCATGTAGCCTACCCAAGCTTTTCACAAAATCTGGTGCAAAACGGTAGTCTTGAAGATTATTATCAATGTCCATATTCTAGTGGACAACTTGATTTTGCAAAAGGCTGGTTTACACCATTAGGAGATGGGGGGTCAAGTGAATATTATAACGAATGTGCAGATTTTTTAACATATAAAAGTATTCCAAGAAATACTAATGGTTACCAATGGGCTAAAACAGGAAAAGCTTATGCCGGCTGTGGTTTTACTCTTAGTC
>CAYLPA010000189.1:0-5461 GCA_964385385.1 uncultured Saprospiraceae bacterium
GTTGAGATATAAGTCTTAGAGAAAATTCATGAATTTTCTTTACAATATTTCGGATTTGAATTATATCAATTCCAATTAGTCCAAAAAATAATATGTCAAATAAGTGTCGTTATCGGATTGACAAAATGATAATTTTCTGTTAGATTCTCTTGTAGAAATTGGTTTTAATCCAACTAATAAATTTACAATTGTTGATTTAAATATTAGTTACATACCAACTTTCCAAATAAACCAAATTAAAACTGGAAATTAACGTCTCCAAACTCCAAAAATTTTCATCACATTTTCTTTGTAATTCTTACCTACCGGAAGTTTGGTATTAAAGACTTCTATGAGATTCCCTTCTAACGATAGGATTTCCTGTATTGCAACAATGTATGATTTATGGATGCGTATAAACTGATTTTTAGGTAGTGCCTCCTCCAATTCTTTTAAAGAAGCCAGAGCTGTAATATTTTTGATGCTAGTATGGAAAGTAACATATGCTTTCTGACCTTCTATATAAACAAGATCATCGAAGTTAATTTTATAAAATTTACGATCTGCCCTGATGGTTAGGTAATTATCGGTGTAAGAAGTTTGTGGATGATGGGGGGAGGGTTCATTATCATCTACAATTTGCTTGCTTTCAAATTTGTCGACAACCTTAATTACTGCCTGATAAAATCGTTCGAAAGAGAAAGGCTTTAGCAGATAATCAACCGCGCTCAGGTTAAATCCTTCCAGTGCATATTCCTGATAAGCAGTGGTAAATATAACTTCCGGTTTTTTGCTCAAACTTTTAACAAAATCAACACCTGTAATATCTGGCATCTGGATATCAATAAATAGTAAATCAATATTTCCTGATTTAATTAATTCAGTAGCCTTAAGTGGGGAGTTAAAGTCGCCTACCAACTCTAGCTCAGGAACCTTGCTTATATAGTTTTTTAAGTAATTTCTCGCCAAGCGTTCATCATCAATAACAAGACATCTGATTTTCATTACTTAAGGTTTTTATTATTTTTATACAGATTCTTACAATCTGTTATATAATCAACTATTTTTCAATTATCAAATCTACACTAAAAAAATCACTTTGTTCATCAATAATTAATTCATGTTTTCCCGGATAAATAATATCAAGACGGTGTTTCACATTTTTTATTCCGATTCCACTACCATGTGTTGATTTTACATTTTGAGATATACTGTTTTTAATACTTAGCAGCACTTTGCCATTATCACTGGAAATCAGAATTTTCACATATGCATCTTCATTTTCTTCAATGCGACTATATTTATATGCATTTTCCAAGAATGGAATAAAAAGCATAGGTGCAATTTCAATATGTCCAAGACCTTTCTCCATTTTAAGTTCGATATTTTGCTCATACTCAGATTTCATCTGCTGAAAAGCATTGAAATTTTCGATATAGTTTAATTCGGCAGACAGAGGTACCCGGTCTTTGCTACAATCGTAAAAAACATAACGCAACATTTCCGATAGTTTTAATACACTTTCAGGAGCCTTTTGCGATTGCATGTAGGTTAGTGAATAAATATTATTAAGTGCATTAAATATAAAATGTGGATTTATTTGAGCTTTGAGGAGTTTAAGTTCAGATTCCAGTTTTTCCTCTGTAAGCAGTTTCTCGGTTTCTTTCATTTTTGTCGTTTGTTCCATCAGACTTATGGCTGTTCCAACAAAAAAGGTAAATGCCATTGACATAATATATCTGGCAAAATGAAACTGAGTTGGAGGTTTGTCATGGTCAATATTTTTATATTCCGGTATTAATTCCATGTCAATAAAGGTAAAACCAACTCCTAATATTAATATCATTATTGATGAAACAATAAAATATTTCTTACCCTGATCATAATACGTTGGAAACAAATATAATACGGTTAGGTAGAACAATATAATTATTGTGGCTGTATTAAAAATTGCAGAAATAATTGCATAATTCCATGGTTGGAAGAAATTACCCATTTGAAAATGCATAAAGAATAGAAATATCCAAAATCCTATAGCAATCCATGATTTTCTTTTCGAAACACTCATATTAAATATTGTTTTAAGAGGCAAAAATATTCACACATACACATATAAAAAAATACTTTAAACAAAAGTAAGCTATTCATTTATAAACGGCTTTTTAGATCGAACAACCGTAATGATTTACTGTTATTAGCTTAAAACACAGCTTTGTTCAAAAATTGCCTCCTTTGGTTCATTATATTTTATTTCTAGTATAAAATATAACACTTTTGCAACTGATTTTAAATGAACCAATAGCAAACAAAAATATTTGAAAATGAAAAAAAAGATATTATACGGAATAGCAAGTCTGGTAATTATTTTTCTTGCAATAGTATTTTCAGCCTACCTTATTAATGCTAAACCTGCACCTCAGAAAAATAATAATAAGGAGAACATCATGTATGTAAAAACCAAAAAAGGTGAAATTACTGAAGTGAATTCCGACATGGTTTATCGTGGACGTATCACCGCTTTTGACAAAATCTCTTTGGCTTCGGAAGTTACAGGCCGAATAATGCAAGGTGATGTTAGGTTCAAGACAGGTGAAAGTTTTAATAAGAACGATATAATTATCAAAATTTACAGCGAAGATGTTGAGGCAGCTTTGAAATCTGGAAAGAGTAGTTTTCTGCAAACAGTTTCTAGAATTCTTCCTGACTTAAAGGTTGATTATAAAGAACAATATGATAAATGGGTCACATTTTTTATTGCTATTGATCCGGAGAAACGCCTGCCTGAATTACCCGAAATAAATTCCGATAAAGAGAGAGTATTTCTTGCTTCCAACAATGTACTTACAAGTTATTATAACTTGAAACAGCAGCAGATAAAGCTAAAACGCTACACTATCCGTGCTCCTTTTACCGGAAGTTTTAAATCGGTAAACAAGGAGATAGGCGCTGTTGCTAGTCCGGGAGCCGAGTTGGCAAATATAATCAGATCCGATAAATTGGAAGTTGTTGTTCCTGTATTTCCAAAGGATTTGGTTTGGATAAAAAAAGGTGAAGAAGTAATTATTACTGATAATCGTGGAATAGAACAAACTACTAAGGTTTCCAGGATTTCAAGTTTTGTGGATGAGGCAACTCAATCGGTATATGTTTACCTAACATATATTGCCACAAAAAATAGTAAATTACTTGAAGGTGAGTATGTTGATGTAAAATTTAATAGTATGAAAATTTCCGGGTTTGAAATTCCTCGCGAAGCATTGGTTGATGATTATTTTGTGTACCAACTTGCCAACAACAAACTACTAAAAACTAAGATAGAAATAGTTCGTGTTCTTGATGATATGATAATTATTGATGGAATCGACTCCAAAAAAACCATAGTTACCGAATCGCTGACCTCAATTAATCCAAGCATTAAGTATTTGTCCAGATAGTGTCGGCTTATTGGTTCTTGGTAAATTGTAAATTTTTGGTTCTTGATTATAAATATGTAAATAATGAAAAATATAATAACACAATTTGTAAAATATCCCTTTTACGGGAAAATGGTTATCCTCATTTTTTTGCTTCTAGGGGGAATTTCGCTTATGAATATGCGAAAGGCAACTTTTCCATTGAGGGAATCAAAAATTATTACTGTTTCTGTTATGTATCCCGGAGCTACTCCAAAGGAAATGGATGAGGGTATTACAGCTCTGGTGGAAAATAATATCCGTGGGATATCTGGAATTAAAGAGTTTACCTCAAGTTCGCACGAAGGTTCAGCAAGTATTACTGTTACGGCCCTTAATGGTTACGATATGGACGAACTCCTGTCGGATGTTAAAAATGCTGTGGATGGAATTTCAAACTTTCCGGCAGCAGCAGAAAAGCCAACTGTTTCAAAAAACCGGTCTAAGGACATGGGTATGTTCTTTTCATTGTCATCTGAATCGGATGATATTCTTGCACTGAATAGTATGGCAAACCGTATTGAGGATGATTTGTTGGCAACTGGCAAAATTTCTCAAATTAGCATATTTGGTGTACCAAGTAATCTGGAATTGGCAATTGAGTTAGATGAAACACAGATGCGCCGTTACAACCTTACTTTTACTGATATCCAGAATGCTATTTCTCTAAATAATATTGATATTTCCGGCGGAACCATTAGAAGCCCTCGTGAACAAATTAAAGTATTAAGTCGGCAGCGTTCGGTTGATCCTGAGGATATAAAGCAAATAGTTCTTAAGTCAAATACTGATGGGCAGATTGTGAAAATTGGTGATGTGGCAACAGTAACACTTCAGGTTCCGGAAGATCCAACCAATGGTTATTCCGACAAAAAACCCAGTGTAACTTTCATGATTCAAAAACTCATGTCGGAAGACCTGAAAGCCATTTCTGTTGAACTAAATAAATACATCAAAGAATTTAATGCAACACATGAAGATTATGAACTTAATGTGAAAATGGATTTTCTTAGCCTCATCGATGGACAACTTTCCATTTTAATAAACAATGGACTATTTGGAATTATTTTGATAGTTTTTCTTCTTTCTTTGTTGCTAAATTTTCGTCTTTCGTTATGGGTGGCATGGGGAATACCTGCATCCTTTTTGGGGATGTTTATTGTGGCAGGTCTTATGGGTGTTACCATTAACTTAATTTCTTTGTTTGGCATGATCTTAATCATTGGTATTCTAGTTGATGATGGTGTTGTTATCGGGGAAAATATTTTCACTCATTTTGAAATGGGAAAATCGCCACGACGTGCTGCCATCGACGGAACAATGGAAGTATTACCTGCTGTAATTACTTCTGTTGCGACAACCATTATTGCATTTACTCCACTCTTTTTTATTGAAGGTCAAATGGAGATGATGTATGAAATGGCCTTGGTGGTTGTCCTTGCTCTACTATTTTCACTTTTGGAAGGAATGTTTGTACTACCGGGTCACCTGGCAAATCCCAAAGTTCTTAAGCCGCTGAATAAGAAGTCTGTATATGGCAAAACTCGTATAGTACTCGACAAAATGATTTTTGGATTGAGAGATAAAGTTTATTTGCCCTTTTTAAATCGTATTCTAAAACAGAAGGGATTAGCCATTGCAATTGTAACGGCCTTATTTATTTTGACTATTGGTCTTGTGGTAGGAGGCAAGATTGCCTTTACCTTTTTTCCACCGGCGCCATCGGATATGTTTACCATCGATTTGGCTTTGAAACCTGGTGTAAACGAACAAATAACCAAGGAAAAATTATTCTTTATTGAAGAAGAAGTTTGGGAAGTAAACCGTGAGATAATGGAACAAAACGGTGATACCATGTCATATATTTCATCAATGAATGTAAGTATGGGAAGTTCTTTCAGTAGAACAGAAAATGGAACTAATGCAGGATTAATCAGGGTTTTCCTAAATTCGCTTGAAGGCACAAAGGTTTCAGATGAAATTCTTAAAAAAGCAATCGCAAAGAAAATTGGCAAAATTCCGGAAGCATA
>CAYLPA010000190.1:0-5459 GCA_964385385.1 uncultured Saprospiraceae bacterium
ATTTTTATAACAAAAGTTAATGAAAATATAAATAATTAAAATTGAATGCTGAGTGCAGAATATTGAGTGTTGAATATTGAATATTGAATTTTAAATAGATATGTTTTCCAAAAAAAAATAGAACATGAATAAAGTCATCCTCATAATAAAACGCGAATATCTGACAAGAGTAAAAAAACGATCATTTATTGTAATGACTATTTTGGGACCAATACTAATGGCAGCCCTTATGATTGTTCCCGTTTATCTTGCCGAACAATCTTTTAGTGATGCGAAATCGATTTCTGTTCTTGATGAAACCGGTTGGTTTCTCGATAAATTCCAAAACTCCGAAAACATGACTTTTCATCATACTTTTTCGAGTTTGGAAAAAGCAAAAGAAGACTTTTTTAAAAGTGACGATTATGCCTTATTATATATTCCAAAATCTAAAGATACTATACCAACTTCTGTTGTAATTTATTCCGAAAAGCAACCCAATGTCGATGTAAAAACATATATAAAAAACACCGTAAAAAACGAAGTTGAGAGTCGAAAACTTGTTAGTTCAGGTATTGATGAAAATATCTTAAAATCAATTAAAACAAAAATTGATGTTTCGACAATTAAAATAAGTGAAAGTGGCGAAGAACAAAAAACTTATACCGAAATAAGTATGATAATCGGGATTTTTTCAGGTATCCTGATTTACTTTTTTATTTTCCTTTTCGGATCGCAGGTAATGCGTGGAGTGATTGAAGAAAAGACCAGTCGAATTATCGAAGTTATTGTTTCGTCGGTGAAACCTTTTCAGTTGATGATGGGAAAAATTATTGGCATTGCATTTGTCGGCCTTACTCAGCTTTTGCTTTGGGTAATTCTTACTTTTTCGATTGTCAGCGTTTTTCAGGTTTCTTTTGCCGACAAACTCCCAACAAATAATTCTGAGATATTATCATCATCAAATCCAATGCAACAAATTGATGCAAGCAAAAATATTAATTTTGATGATAATAAAATCAACCAAGTTTTTGAAGCAATTTTTTCGATTAACTTTACGGAAATTATTCTTTCTTTCGTTTTTTTCTTCCTTTTCGGATATTTAATTTACGCAGCCTTGTTTGCAGCAATTGGCTCTGCTGTTGACAGCGAAGCCGACACTCAACAATTTATGCTTCCAATTACAATTCCATTGATATTTGCTATTGTTATGGCTCAGACGATAATTCAAAATCCTGACGGCTCTCTGGCATTTTGGTTATCAATTATCCCACTTACTTCACCAATAATTATGATGGTAAGAATTCCATTTGGAGTCCCGGCTTTCGATCTTATTCTTTCAATGGTTTTACTGGTTCTCGGATTTATAGGAACAACCTGGATGGCAGGAAAAATATATCGCACAGGAATTTTAATGTATGGCAAAAAAGTGAATTATAAAGAATTGTGGAAATGGTTGAGATATAAGTCTTAGGGGATTCTATTTGGATTTCACCTCAGTTCTTTGTTGTGTTTTAGTGCTTTATTCTCAGCAGTCTAGCTGTGTGATGGGGCAGCCATACTCTTTGACAAGTTTTGGCTTGTGTGTTGGCTTTTCGAGCGATTTGGCAATATGTATGGTTGTGAAGGGGTGAACTAATCTTTAATTCCATATTTTTGTTCTCTCTTTTTAAATGCTTCGTTTCCGCCCTCTAATATTTCACATACATGTTCGCGTATTCCTTGTGCATAAAGAGTGAGATTGTTTTTATTGTCTCTTGGTTTTGAGAATTCCAAGCCACCTGACACATATTGAAACTTGTAATCATCCTTATTCTGATTTTTTTCACCATTTTGGTTTGCCACTATTATTTGTTCTGCATCCGCACTCACAACTATATTTGAATTATGAGTTACTAAAATTATTTGACGTTCTTTCTTTTTATCAATAAGGTATTTTACAAGTTCATTATAAATGGCTCTATTATCCAAGCTGTCTTCTGGTTGGTCGATTAAAATTGGACACTCTTTTTTACTAAACTCTAATAAAAGTTTAAGTATCACAAAGGCTTGCTTTCCTTGTGACATATTTTGAAATGCATCACTCTGATATTTTAAATCAAATGAAACATCGAACCAGTTTGAAGATAAAAGTTCAACTGTTACATCTTGATTGCTATTGCCACTTTTATACTCAATGTTATTCTCTAAAGCTCTACTTAAGAAAGTTGCAATTTCACTCTCAGTGCTTTTAATATAATTGTCACAAAAGTTATTAATGTAATCTTGTCGCTCCTTTCCTTGTTGGTTTAACCTTGAAGTTAAAAAATCTTTTAGAAGAGTTTTACCAAGAAAAATCTTAGGATTAATTTCAATCCCACTACTGGATAAAGAAAGGCTTTTCTTTAAATGAACAATTTGTTTTTTAAAATCTAAATGTTGATTCACAACATGAATTCTTAATAAATCACGCTCAGCTAATTTTGTTTTTAGTTGCTCTTCAATTGTTTTTATTTCATTGAACTTTTTTTGTTCTGCTATTTGACGCTCCGTCAACTCTTGATATTGCTTGTTGCTTTCAATTAACTTCTGTCCAAGTTTATAAGCTTCTTTTTCTTTCTCTTTTCTGATTTCTTCAAGTAGTTTTTCCTTCTCGCCTTTTATTTCTGCTTCACGTAAATCTAATTTTGCTTTCCACTTTTCCTCTGCTTCTTTCCTAATAATTTCAAAGTCCGAAATAATATCTTTCCTGAATTTTTCTGACAATGATGATAAACTATATTGAAAAGATTCATTGAATAATTGTTGAGTGGAAATATGTTTTAATTGATTAATATCATCGTCTATAATTTTTATCCTGCTTTCCTTTTCAAAAACAAGCTTACTTATTTCTTTAAACTGTGTCAGTGCTTCATAAGATATATCAACCCTACTTTTAGAGATTTTTAAATTAATACTCTTCAGTTCTGTCTCTATACCTTGCTTGTCACCCTTTTGTTTTATATTACTTTGAATTACTGATATTTCACTCTGAATATTGAAGAGATTCCGTATGGATTGAGATAACCGATTTTTATTTGTTGTTATAAAACCCTTATATGTTTCATAAAACCTTTCGGTATCATAGTCTGCTATAATTCTTTCGATTAAGTCATCTCTTTTTTTAGAATCTGATGCAATATCAAACATATAACTCTGTGGAAAGAAATCAATATCTCTTTGTGTATCGATTTCACCATCTTTCCATTTGATTTGTAAATTAGCAGCATGTGATGTAATAAAACTATTATCAACCGAAGCACCACCTTTTTTAGCAACAGACGAAAGCAAAGTCGACTTACCAGTAGCTCTACCTCCAATAATGGTATTTAAATTTTCATTAAAATTAATGGTTTGATTCCAGAAACCTCCTTCATTTAATGTAACCGAATCAATTGCATAGTAACCACGTTTTTCTTCAGGTTTATTTTCTTGTATTGAAACACGTTCCTGAGGTTCATATACAACCTGTTGCAAGCCTTCAAATGTTGGGTCAGATTTTATCCATAGGTTTTCTTTAATTAAGTAATTTCTTGGGTCGTGATTATCTGAACAGAGTATCAATGGCTTATGTCCAATCGTTGGAAATACTTTTTCTTCATGTATCTGAACATCATCTGTTTTTCCTATTTCGTAGAAATGAGTCAGTTTTGCAATCTCCGTTTTAATTGCCATGTTTACTGGCATAGCATTAGTAATCACGTCATCCATTCCTTGAGTTTTACTTCCTGTATGAAGTGAAATAAACCCATTATTTTCTTCTGCAAAATCGATAATGTCTTTGAAATCCCAATAGATTGTGTCATCATTATCTTTTGCCTTTGCTTTTTGATTAAGCATTATTACTCTAAAATTTTCAGAGAGTTTATCAACGTCCATTATTTCTGAAAAAATTAAAATAACATGGAGATTACTCGCTCCTTTATCTGTTCTCAGTTCAACACCTGGGAAAACAGTAATATCAGGAACTAGGTTTCTAAGAGTTTTAATTCTTTCTGCATCAATTAAAAAGTGGTCCGTAATTGCAATAGCAGCAAATTCATTAGTAATCCATGCTTGCGTTAAAAGCTCATTTGCATCTGCTCCGTGATAAGCATCATACGAAGACGCTGTATGAACGTGTAAGTCCCATTTTCTCCATTCAGAACCTCTGCTGTATTTATTATAGTCATCCATATGTCTCAATTTTGAGAATTATATTTATTTAGAACGAGTGTGTCGGCAAAAATTTAGCTCTTTTGCAAGCTGAAGCATCAGCTTGTGAGTCGGAGCTTGCGAATGTGCCAAATGTGCGTTGGCTGTGTCTTTTTTAGCATGAAACACAACGTTCAGTGTAAGAAGCATTGGGCTTTTTGAAGCACTTCACTTTCTTACAACTGATATCTTTATTAAAAGTAATCATATTTAATTTACCTACTTATTGCCCAATGATTTTTACACTTTGTTGTGCGCTGACCATTTATTTACTTAAAAGAGCGAATATCACAAATCTTAGTTTGTTTAATTGTCCCATTTTTGTCATCAAATATTTCAATTTCAAATTCACCAACACTTTCAAGTATTAGGTTGTTATCAACAAATTCTGGAATTAATGCAATATTTACATCCTTTTTCCCCCATTGAACAGATGGATATAATATTCCGCCTATAGTAGCATCTTCTCGAATTAACATCAAATGGTTAAATATACCACATGAAATGTTATATTCATATTGTTGGTTTTTGTTAACATTCTTAGCAAACTCTGAAGAAAAATACTTTAAGTGCTCAATAATATATTGTCTTTCATGTCCAGTAAATTTGTTGACAAATTGATTATAATATTCAAGTGATTTTTTATCTTTTCTCAGTTGTTCTGAATCTCCAATAATTGCGTAAACATTAATTTCTTTGTTCACGTACCATTTTCCTAACGTAATGGTCTCTTTTTCTCCAATCTTAACATCATTTGCAATATAACTTAATTCAAATATTGCAGTCTCAGGATTCCTTGAAGCATAAAAAACTGATTGTCTATAATAATTAGCTCTCCCAATCTCAATACTATCAAGGTTTAAATTATAAGAAACATCTGCCTTATGTGCATAAGAACAATTATTATTAATTCTTCCTCGAAATAAATATTCTCCTTCATGTATTGTTAATATAAAGTATGGGATAATAATTTCTTTATTAATTATATTTATTATTTCTCTATAACTGGTATCCAAAGAACAATTAATTCTTTTAAGTTTTTGAATAGCTTCTAAAGATGATTTATAATCAATATCCATGTCAAGTTTTGGTTTGCGCCCAACTAGTATATAAACACAATTAATAGCGTTTATCCTTCCAATTTGGGATAATATACGCAGTAGTATGCTTTATATTCCTTTAATAACCAAGGTTTGTACTTTTACATTTAAAGAAAAATCACTAGCATCCGAAAGTTTTTGAGAAATTACCCAAAACATAGCTATAAC
>CAYLPA010000191.1:0-5432 GCA_964385385.1 uncultured Saprospiraceae bacterium
ATTTTTTCTTCCGGTGCAGGAATAATGAACTGGAATACAAAAGAAATTATTCTTGAACATCATCTGAATGGGCAGGAAGTTAAGGATATTTCAAATATTTTACTCGACAATAAACAGGATTTTATGATACATCGCCCAATTCCTGATAATCATAAATTTGTTTATTTCTCTGCAACCGGCAACAAAAATCCTGATTTCCTGAGTCGTTGCGATTTGTATAAAGATTACATTGTGCCTTTAAAAGATGAACATAATAATTTTGGTAAAAGTTGCCAGATTTTAGTTGTCATTCCCAATAATCTCAAATCTTATAACAGAATATTAAGAATTTTAAATCCATTGAAGGATACTATTAAAATAATCAGAACAACATCACCTTTGGATGGAGATTCAATCTGGCTTGAAATATTTCCTAAAGTTGTTTCAAAAGGAAAAGCATCCGATTGGCTATGTGATAAATTAAAAATTGACAAAACAAAAACACTTGCTTTCGGAAATGATTACAACGACATTGACCTTTTGAATTGGGCAAAACACAGCTATGTTGTTGCTGACGCTCCCAATGAATTGAAAGACAAATTTCTTATTACAAAAAGGCAAATGGAAAGTGGATTTTCTGAGATTGTAAAAAAATTCATTTAAAAAATACTTGTAAATACTCAATCCAAATAATATATATTTATTATAATAAACTTCTTAAGTCATTGATTAACTATATCTAAAAGAACAAAATAATAAATTTTAAATTGTTTATACTTTTGTTAAAAAATAATTACGAAAACACTTTTTTTTATGTATTTTAATTTTATAAATTTGGCAAGTTATTATTATTTAAAAAAGTTTATAAAAAAAATAATTTAAACCAATAATTAAACAATGAATTATCGCCAATATTTTATTGAATTGGGAAATCTTGCTTATGCCATTACTTTGGCAAACGGTAAAATTTATAAAGAAGAATCTGATGTGTTTTACAAAATGATTAAATCTCATTTGAAACCATTGAAAGAAAGTTGCGACGAACAAGGTGTTGACAATGAATTTTTAACAGAATTTATTTTTAATACTTTAAAAGAAAATGAAGTAGGGCTGGAATCTGCTCTTGATTCTTATATGGATTTTGTTGATAAAAACAAAAATATTATCACAGAAAATCTAAAAAGAGTTACTATTGAAATTATTGAAGAAGTTGCAGGAGCATACAATGGAATTGAAGATTCTGAAAGAACTTTAATAGAGCAAGTAAAACAAAAGTTAGGATAGTTTATCTATTAGAACTTTTTATTTTTAATTATTTTTTTAATGCCTGTATTCCGCATTATTTCTATTGTTATGCTATGACCTTAAAAAATAATCAATAAAAATATTTTATTTTAGAGTTTTATTTTGTATATTTGACCAAATAAAAAAATATTATTATGAATTACGAAGACTTTTATACTCAATTAGGCAAGTTGGCTTATGCTGTTGCCATAGCTGATGGAACAATTCAACAGGAAGAAATTGATAAATTCCGTGACGATATTAAAGAATTATTACTTCCTCTTGAAAGTGGCGCTAATGAATTTGGTATTGATAATGCTTTTTTCTCTGAATTTGAATTTAAATCTTTGATGGACAAAAAAATTGGAGTTGAAGATGCTTTTGAATCATTTCTGAACTTTATTGAAGAAAACAAAGAATCAATAGATGAGAATCTTAAAGAAGTTTGTCTTAAAGTTGTAGAAAATGTTGCTCTTGCCTATCAAGGAATTGTAACTTCAGAAAAACAACTTATTGATAAGCTAAAGGAAAAACTTAATTCGCTTTAGTAATAAAAAAAATAAAAAAAATGCCATCTGCTGATTTGCTGATGGCATTTTTTATTTTTTAAAACTTCTACTTTGCTTTCTTTATATATTTATCTAAAGTCTTTTTAGTATCATCAATTTTGGAATCTAAATCTTTAATATTTTTATTTATCGTCCTATCAATATAATCTTTAGTTCCTTTAAGTTCTTCACTGACACTTTCGTTAGTTGCTTTAATTTTTTCACTAAAAACTTCATTAGCTTTTTTAATTTCTTCTGCCGAAGCTTTTTTAGTCTTACTAACTTCTTCGTCAAGAATTTTCTTGGTTTCTGTTATTTTTTTATCAATTGTTTCAGATGTAGAATTTAATTTATCTTCAAGAGTTTTACTCGTTGTTTTAATTTGTTGGTCAAGAGAATCCTGCATTTCTTTAATATGCTTGTTAAGCAATGCAGATGCTCCTTTTATATCTTCATCAAAAGAAGTGTAAGCATTTTCAAACTTCAACTGATTACTTTTATAATTAGCGTTGAGTTTTCTTCTTAAAATATAAAATATAATAATGTTAAACAAAACAATTATCAATAAAATAACTATTATATGAATCCTGTTTTTCCAAATAAAAGTATCAAATTCTTCACTTTCGGTTTCTGTATTTTCTTCTAAGTCTAATAACTTAATTCCTGTATTTGACAAAGAATCGGAATTTTGAATACTCAATTGATAAGTTTTGTTTAGAAAATTTATCAAACTGTCTATTTCGTTTTTTTGAATTTCAGCCGAATTCTTTAATTCTTGATTTAAAGCCCAAAGGTTTTCTTTTAATTCCTGATTGGATTTTTCTAAGGCGCTAATTTTATTAAAATTGTCTTGGCTACTTACTCTTTCTGCTGTTTGTCCAAATAATGAGAAACACAGAAAAATCATAATTGTTGTTGTTAATATGTTTTTCATAAGCGTTGAATTTGATGGTTTATAAATAAGGTTTATGTGAATTAATTTATATAGAATTAATAACAAAGCAAATATAGTATAAAAAAATCACAAAAACTAATTTTGCTTTATTTATTTCAAAATTATTTTATATTTATCAATATTCTATTATAAAATAACAAAGAAATATTTAAGTAATTTAGCTCACCCGTATAAATTAATTACAATTTATTTCAGCATTTTTTAACAATGAACAAAAAAGAAACTATCCAAATAAAACTTAAGGAATTTGAAAACAATTTTAATGGTTATATTTATATTGATAAAACAAATCGTATTTTATATGCAACCGATGCTTCAGTATATCGTGAAATCCCCCTTGCTGTTACAAGACCAAAAGATAAAAGCGATATAAAAAAATTAATCGACTTTGCTGCAAAAAACAAAACATCTCTAACACCAAGAACAGCAGGAACATCACTCGCAGGACAGGTAGTAAGCGGTGGAATCATTGCTGATGTTTCAAAATACATGACTAATATCCTTGAGCTTAATACTGACGAAAATTGGGTTAGAGTTCAACCCGGAGTAATATTGGATGAGCTGAATTTGTTTCTAAAAAAACATAATTTGTTTTTTTGTCCCGAAACATCAACATCAAACCGATGTATGATAGGAGGGATGGTGGGAAATAATTCCTGTGGAGCACATTCTATTGTTCATGGAAGCACACGTGAGCATACAATTTCCACCAAAACTATCCTCAGCGATGGTACTGAAGCCGAATTCAAACCACTAACAAAAAAAGAATTTCTTGAAAAGTGTAATGGCAATTCTCTAGAAAATAAAATCTACAAAAACATAAACAAAATTCTTTCAAAAAAAGAAAACCAAATTGAAATAAGAAAAGAATTTCCCGATAAAAAAATCAAAAGAAGAAACACAGGATATGCAATTGATTTATTATTGGAAAGTGAAATATTTTCCGATTCTGAACAAAAATTTAACTTCTCGAAAATTATTGCCGGTTCCGAAGGTACACTTGCATTTATCACTGAAATCAAGCTTAATCTAATCCCTTTATCAACTAAAGAAAAAGGGCTTGTTTGTGTTCATTTAGATTCTTTAGAAGATGCTTTTCGTGGAAACTTAATTGCTCTCAAATTTAATCCTATTGCTGTTGAAATGATAGACGATGTGATTATTGAATGCACGAAAAATAATATAGAACAACAAAAAAATCGCTTCTTTATAAAAGAAAAACCAAAAGCATTACTGTTTGTTGAATTTGAAAAAGATAGCAAGGAAGAAATAAACAATATCTCAAAAGAAATGGAAGATGAGATGCGAAAAGCCGGCTATGGTTTTTATTTTCCTGTTTTGTTTGATGATGACATTCAAAAAGCATGGAATCTTAGAAAAGCCGGTTTAGGATTGCTTTCAAATATTCCCGGAGATGCAAAACCTGTGGCAATGATTGAAGACGTTGCAGTAAATCCTGAACATCTTCCTGATTATATGAAGGAATTAAAAATCATACTTGACAAATATGGAAAATCATGTGTTTATTATGCACATATAGATACAGGAGAATTACACTTGCGTCCTATTCTTAATCTGAAAAACAAAGAGGATGTTAAACTTTTCCATGACATTGCTTTTGATGTTGCTAAGCTTGTTAAAAAATTCAATGGTTCACTAAGCGGAGAACATGGCGATGGTCGTTTACGTGGTGAATTTATTCCTTTAATAATAGGGGAGAAGAACTACCAACTTTTGAAGGACATAAAAAAAACATGGGATCCCGACAATATTTTTAATCCCGAGAAAATTGTAAACACTTTACCCATGAACTCGAATTTGCGTTACAAAGCGGGTCAAATAACACCTGAAATTAAAACGTATTTCGATTTTTCGAAAGAAATGGGAATTGTCAGAGCAACAGAAAAATGTAATGGTTCGGGAGACTGTCGCAAAAATGAAATCTTTGACGGTACTATGTGCCCAAGTTACATGGCTACACGTGATGAGAAAAATTCTACACGTGCAAGAGCTAATATCTTACGTGAATTTCTAACTAATTCCGAGAAAGAAAATCCTTTTGCTCATAAAGAAATTTTTGAAGTTATGGACCTTTGTCTTTCTTGCAAAGCTTGTAAATCGGAATGTCCTTCTTCGGTTGATGTTGCAAAATTGAAAGCAGAATTTCTTCAACATTATTACGAAGAATTTGGAGTTCCTTTGCGAACTAAAGCCATTGCATATATTTCAAAAATTAACAGATTAGGCTCAATTGCTCCAGGAATTTTCAACTTCTTTATGAAAAACAAAATTGCCTCTGGATTGTTTAAAAATGTTCTTGGCTTTTCAAATAAGCGTAATTTCCCTTTGCTTGAAAAAACCACACTAAAAAAATGGGTAGGAAATTATGTAAACAAACTAAATTCTAATGAGAACAAAAATGGTAAAGTCTATCTTTTTGCTGATGAATTCACAAATTATAATGATTCTTTTATTGGAATTAAAGCCGTTCAATTGTTAAATAAATTAGGCTATAAAGTTGTTATTCCTGCTCATGTGGAAAGTGGAAGAGCAATGTTGTCAAAAGGATTGCTTAAGAAAGCTAAAAAGAATGCTATAAAAAACATCAAACTTCTTAAAGATATTATAACTGAAGAAACTCCATTAATTGGAATTGAGCCATCGGC
>CAYLPA010000192.1:0-1837 GCA_964385385.1 uncultured Saprospiraceae bacterium
TGAAGCAAAATTCGCGAGAAACGAGCTACGAGAAACAAGTAACGAGAGACGAGTTCCGAGAAACGAGTTCCTAACTAAACGAATCCAAATCGTGAAGTTTCTTATAAATTCCTTTAAGTTTGATAAGCTCATCATGAGTTCCGCGTTCAAGGATTTCACCTTCGTGTAGAACACAAATTTCGTCTGCATTGCGAACTGTTGAAAGCCGATGAGCAATAACTATTGATGTGCGGTTTTCCATAAGCTTTTCAAGAGCATCTTGAACCAATCGTTCCGATTCGGAATCCAGAGATGAAGTAGCTTCGTCAAGAATTAGAATAGGAGGGTTTTTCAGAACCGCTCTGGCAATACTTAATCTTTGCCTTTGTCCACCGGATAATTTAGTGCCACGGTCTCCTATATTTGTTTGATAAGCATCGGAAGTGGCTGTAATAAACTCGTGAGCATTTGCAACTTTTGCGGCAAGAATAACATCTTCTTCTTTTGCATTTTCAACACCGAAACTAATATTATTATAAATTGTATCGTTAAACAAAATCGGTTCCTGATTTACATTTCCCATCAAAGCTCTTATGTCTTTTATTTTACATTCTTTAACAGGGTTTCCATCAATTAATATTTCTCCTCCAACAGTGTCATAAAAGCGTGGCAAAAGGTCAACCATAGTTGTTTTTCCTGAACCTGATTGTCCTACCAAAGCAACAGTTTTTCCTTTCTTAATTTTCAAATTAATGTTCTTTAAAACTTCATTTGTATTGTATTGAAATGACACATTGCGATATTCAATTTCAGAATTAAATTCCTTGATTGATTTTGGATTTTTTGTCTCTAAAATTTTAATGTCAGCATTTAAAACTTCTTCGATTCTATCAACCGAAGCTAGACCTTTCTGAATGTTGTATGATGCTGTTGAGAATGATTTTGCCGGTGGAATTATTTGTGAAAATACAAGCAAATAGGTTAGTAACACAGAAGGCTGAATGCTTGCATCTCCGCCAATTACAAGACTTCCGCCATACCACATTGTCGCACCTATAACAATTGTAGCAAGAAATTCGGTTAGTGGAGTAGCAAGATACCTTCTTCTGTAAATCTTGTTCATCACATTTGTATAGGTCTGGTTTTTTGAAAGGAAGTTAGTAAGGATTTTTTCTTCGGCATTGAATGCTTTAATAATTCTTAATCCCGACAATGTTTCTTCAATTATTGATAGTATTTGCCCCATTCTACTTTGTGCCTGAGCAGATGTTTTTCTCAGTGTTCTGCCAAGTAAACCAATAATGTAACCGGCAATAGGCAAAAGAATCAGGGAGAATATTGTCAACTCAAAACTCATAATCAAAAGAGCAATTATATAGGCTATTATCTGAATTGGTGAACGGAAAATTGCTTCAAGAGCACTTAGAATTGACCATTCAATTTCTTGTACATCGTTGGTTGCTCTTGCGATAATATCACCTTTTTTCTCTTCGGAATAGTATCCTAATGGCAGGGCAATAATCTTTTTATACAAATCATTTCTCAAATCTTTAACAACACCGTTTCTTATTGGTGAGAGAAAATACATGGCAAGATAAATGAAAGAAGTTTTGAAAAGAGTCATGACAGTAAAAATTACAACAATAGCTGCGAGAGCTTCAGCTTTTCCGTATTCAATAATAATATTTGTTAGAAAATAATAAATGTTCAGCTTCACTGACTCAATGTTAAGAGCAAAATCAGGAGCAGTGTAAACCATTTCTTCAAGACCAAAAAGAATGTTCAGAAAAGGAATTGCCATCGCTATTGAAAACAATGAAAACACAACCGAAAATGTTGTGAACAAAATGTGTAATCC
>CAYLPA010000192.1:1937-3419 GCA_964385385.1 uncultured Saprospiraceae bacterium
ATTTTTTTCATTGGAATTTATTTGAATTTTGGTACTTGTATTTTGTTATTTTAATAATTTCATTTACAAAGCCTATCAAATTTCAATCCCGTATAATTATGCGGACTAATCCTTTTTAGCTCATCCTTAATATTATCAGAAACATTTAACGTATCAATAAAGCTATGAATTGCATCTTTGTTGATTTTTATATTAGTTCGTGTTAGTTCTTTCAAAGCTTCATAGGGTTTTGGATAGCTTTCGCGACGAAGAATACTTTGAATAGCTTCAGCAACCACAGCCCAGTTATTATCCAAATCTTTTTCAATAGCTTGTTTGTTTAGTTTTAATTTTTTCAATCCTTTCAGTAGGGAAGTCAAAGCAATGAGAGTATGAGCAAATGGAACACCAATATTTCGTGAAACAGTAGAATCTGTAAGGTCTCTCTGCAGTCGTGAAATTGGAAGTTTAGAAGAAAGATGCTCAAAAATTGCATTTGCCATGCCGAGATTTCCTTCCGAATTTTCAAAATCAATGGGATTTACTTTGTGTGGCATAGCAGATGAACCAATTTCTCCTTCTTTAATTTCTTGTTTGAAATAATCCAAAGAAATATAAGTCCAAACATCGCGGGTGAAATCAATTAAAATATTGTTGATTCGTTTCAAGCCATCAAAAAAAGCAGCCAAATTATCATAATGCTCAATTTGAGTTGTTACTTTTAATCTGTCAAGTTTAAGAATTTTGTTAACGAAATCATTCCCGAATTCAACCCAGTTTATGTCAGGATAGGCTACATGATGAGCATTGAAATTTCCTGTTGCTCCACCGAATTTTGCAGAAAACGGAATAGTTTTAAGTAGGTTTATTTGAGTTTCAAGTCGTTCAACAAAAACATAAATTTCTTTTCCCAGAGATGTTGGGGAAGCCGGCTGTCCATGTGTTCGTGCCAACATAGGAATGTCCTGCCATTGATTTGCTTTTTCTGATAAAGATTTTACAACATCTTTTAGAAGTGGTTTAATAACAACATTAAAAGCATCTTTAATTAAAAGTGGGAAAGCAGTGTTATTGACATCTTGAGAAGTTAGTCCGAAATGAATGAATTCTTTATAATCGGAAATTTCTAAATCATCAAAAACTTCTTTCAGAAAATATTCAACAGCCTTAACATCATGATTTGTTATTTTTTCAATGTCTTTGATTTTATGAGCAGTTTGGGAAGAAAAATTTTCATAGATTTTTCTAAGTTCCGAAAACTGATTAGTATCAAATTTTTCTAATTGTGGCAAAGTGTTACAAAGTGCTATAAAATATTCAACTTCAACAAGAATTCTGTATCTGATAAGAGCGGCTTCGGAAAAATAATCACAAAGTTTTTCGGTAGTATTTCCGTAACGTCCATCAACAGGAGAAATGGCATTTAATCTTAAATTATCCATAATTGCTTATTATTAAAAGATAAAAATAACGAAACAAAATTACAAAATTTAAATGATTTTA
>CAYLPA010000192.1:3519-5416 GCA_964385385.1 uncultured Saprospiraceae bacterium
GAAAATTTAATTTATAAATAAATAAAAATAATTATGAAAACATTAAAAACCATTATATATTTTTTGACAATTCTTATAATTGTTATCTCTATAAATTCCTGTTATATGTTATGTGTTTCGGGTGAAGGTGAAATTGAAAAAGAAACATTTAATATATCCGATTTTAATAAATTAAAGCTTAATGTTGATGCAGATATTGAACTAATACAAAGCGATGAATTTTTAGTAACAATTGAAGCACAAAGAAATATTATTGAAAATATAATTTTAGAGACAAAAAAAGGTGCTTTAAAAATAAAATATGACCAATGTGTTAGCAATCATAAAAACATAAACATTATAATAAGTTTACCTCTTGTTAAATGTGTTGATTTAAATGGTTCGGGAACTGTAAAAACAATGGATAGGTTTAATGTTGAAGACCTTGAACTTAATATAAATGGCTCAGGAGAAATTTATATGGATGTTAAAGCAGATGAGATTGAGTCAAATATTAATGGCTCAGGTGATATTTATTTAAAGGGAACTACAGATAAATTAGATGTTGAGATTAACGGTTCCGGAAGTGTTCAGGCATTTGCAATGAAGACCGATTATTCCACTGTGAAAATTAACGGTTCGGGAGATTGTAAATTGAATGTCTTTGAAAAACTTAATGTAAAAATTTCGGGAAGCGGTGATGTTATTTATAAAGGTCCTGTCAGCAACATTAATACAAAAATTTCCGGCTCAGGTGAAATTAAAAGATTAGATTAAATAAAGTTTTATTTCAAATAATAATAAATATTTCTTAACGTTTAGTATCTTAATTCTTAGCAGCAGCTTTGGAATTTATTTTTAAAGAAACAATTTTTATGAATAAACTATTCAGGTTTTTAATTCTTTCGTTTTGTGTATTTTCCATGCAGAATTCTTTCTCTCAGATTGGAGGAGACAATACTTTCGAATTTTTAAATTTGACAAATTCTGCGAGAATATCTTCTATGGGGGGGAACTTTCTAGCAATAAAAGATGATGATATTTCTCTTGCTCTTTCAAATCCTTCGATAATAACTAAGGAAATGGATAATCATTTATTGTTGAGCTATGTTGATTATTTTGCAGACATAAACAGTGGATTTGTTTCTTATTCAAAAACTTTTAAAAAATATGGGAGTTTTGTTTCTACCTTGCAGTTTCTTAACTACGGAAAATTTACTCGTGCCGATGCTGCCGGACAAACCTATGACGAATTTACTGCCTCCGATTATGCTTTCAATATTGGGTGGGGTAGGAGTTTAAATCCGAATTTTTCTATTGGTTCAAATCTAAAATTTATCTATTCAGCTTATGACAGCTATTATGCAAGCGGTCTTGCCGTTGATGTTGCTGGAACTTATCAAAGTGATAATAAACAGTTCGTAAGTTCATTAATAGTGAAAAATATTGGAAGACAATTAAAAGCATATAATCCTGGAAATGTTGAACCTTTGCCTTTTGAAATTCAACTTGGATTATCAAAGAAACTTGATAAAGCACCTTTCCGATTTTCTATTGTTGCCACTCATCTTGAAAAATGGGATTTAACTTATGAAGACCCAAGTGTTCCGGAAGAAACTATTGACCCTTTAACAGGAGAGAAATTGCCGGAGAAAAAATTAGAAAAGTTTGGTGATAAACTCATGAGACATATTGTTATTGGCGGGGAATTTATTCCATCAAAAAATTTCAGTGTGCGTTTCGGTTATAATTATCAAAGAAGAAAAGAACTTCAAGTGGAGTCAAAAGTAGGAATGATTGGCTTTTCATGGGGTTTTGGTTTCAAAATATCAAAGTTTCGTTTTAACTTCGGCAGAGCTTCTTACCATCTTGGCGGTGCCACAAATCATATCAGTATAACAACAAATCTTTCTGACTT
>CAYLPA010000193.1:0-5415 GCA_964385385.1 uncultured Saprospiraceae bacterium
TAAATATTAATTAATAAAATAAAGTAACATTAAACAAAAATTTTAAAATGAAATCAATAAAAGGAACAAAAACAGAACAAAATCTATTAAAATCATTTGCAGGCGAATCACAAGCAAGAATGAGATATGATTATTTTGCAAAACAGGCAAAAAAAGAAGGATTAGAACAAATTTCGGCAATATTCACTGAAACTGCTCTTAACGAAAAAGAACATGCTAAAAGATTTTTTAAGTTTTTAGAAGGTGGAGATATTGAAATAACTGCTACATATCCTGCCGGAAAAATTGCTTCAACAATCGAAAATTTAAAAGCTTCTGCAATGGGAGAAAATGAAGAATGGACAGAACTTTATCCCGAATTCGCAAAAGTTGCCGATGAAGAAGGATTTAAAGAAATTGCTACTGCTTTTAAAATGATTGCAAAAGTTGAAAAAGCTCACGAAGAAAGATATACTAAACTATATAAGAATATTGAAGAAGGAAAAGTCTTTGAAAGAGAAAATAAGATAATTTGGAAATGTAGAAATTGCGGATATTTACATGAAGCAAAAAAAGCACCAGAAACATGTCCTGCTTGCATTCATCCTCAATCTTATTTTGAAATAAAAGAATTTAATTTTTAATCAAGAATTTATTTATAAAAATATGCATAAACTTTTTTCATAGCAATTAAAACACATGTTAAAAGTTTATGCATTTTTTTTACTCAACGTATTTCTTTGGTATTTGAATACAAAACTTTTTAAAAATGAAAAATGATTATTCAATAGTATTATCAGGCGAAGCCGGACAAGGAATCAGAACAGTAGAATTACTTTCAATCAAAGCTTTAAAGGATTCCGGGTATAATGTATTTTCAACCACAGAGTTTATGTCAAGAGTTAGGGGTGGTAACAACACTACCGAAATTAGAATATCCGACAAAGAAGTTCAATCCTTCATTGATAGAATTGATATTCTGATTGTTTTAAATAAAAATTCAATCTACAGATTAGAAAATCGACTTACAAAAGATACCCTAATAATTGGTCAGGATAGTTTTATTGATGATAAATATAAAAATGGTCATTATAAAATTTTGAATATTGCTTTCAGCTCTCTCGCTAAAGAAATAGGTGGAACAATTTATTCTAATATAATTATTTATGGACTTATTGCCGGAATTTTTAATTTAGATTTAAATCTTATTAAAAAATATATCGAAAGTAATTTTTTAACTAAAGGAAAAGAAATTATTGATAATAATATTAAAGCAGTAATTACTGGTTATACAAAAGGCAAGGAGCTAAAATTAGATGTAAAAATTAATACTGATGACAAAATAAAAAGTCAGGTATTACTAAGCGGAACAGATTCTATTGGAATTGGAGCATTAGCAGGAGGATGTAATTTTATTTCAGCTTATCCAATGTCGCCATCAACAGGTGTGATACATTTTTTGGCTAAACATTCCAAAGAGTTTGGAGTTGTTGTGGAACAGGCAGAAGATGAAATTTCTGCAATTAATATGATTCAGGGTGCATGGTATGCAGGAGCTCGGGCAATGACTACCACTTCAGGAGGTGGATTTGCTCTTATGGAAGAAGGAATTAGCAATGCTGCAATTACTGAGACACCAATTGTTGTTCATATTGCTCAAAGACCGGGACCTTCCACCGGTGTTCCTACCAGAACAGAACAAGGGGATTTAAATTTAGTTTTATATGCCGGTCATGGTGAGTTTCCAAGAATAATTCTTGCTCCAGGCAATTTTGAAGATGGAATAATTTTAACACAAAAAGCTTTTAATCTTGCCGATAAATATCAGGTTCCTGTAATAATTTTAACCGACCAATATTATGTTGATTCATTTAAAAGCACCAAAGCAATTGACTTTTCAAAATTCAAAGTAGAAAATCATTTTATTGAAACAGAAGAAAATTATGTCAGATACAAATTTACTGAAGATGGAATATCCCCACGAGGAGTTCCTATGCACGGTAAAGGATTTGTTAGGTTTGATAGCCACGAACATGATGAAGAAGGGTTTATAACCGAAGATTTTGACATTAGAACTAAAATGACTGATAAAAGACTTGGCAAATTAAAATCTTTCTCAAATGATTCGATAGATGCAGAAATAATTGGTTCAAAAAACTATAAAACACTAATTGTTGGTTGGGGTTCAACTTATGGCACCATTAAAGAAGCAATTGAAGAAATCAATGATGATGACATTGCATTTGCATATTTCAAGCAAGTTTACCCGCTACCAGATAACACCAAAGAAATTCTTACAAAAGCAAAAAATCTAATTCTTGTAGAAAATAATGCAACTGCACAATTTGGACAATTAATCAAAAAAGAAACTTCTATTGAATTCAATACTAAAATATTAAAATATAATGGAATGCCTTTTTCAGTAGAAGAAATTATAGAAAAAGTAAAAAATAAAAAGTAAAAAATAATAAAATGAAAACTAATTTTGATTTCGACCAAATACCCGAAACAGGCTGGTGTCCCGGCTGCGGAAATTTTTCTATACTGAAAGTTTTAAAGGAAACTTATGATGAACTAAATATTGACCCAAAAAAACTTGTTATTTCTGCCGGTATCGGGCAGGCAGCAAAAACATCTCAATACATAAACACTAATTGTTTTAACGGACTGCATGGCAGAGCACTTCCTGTTGCAACCGGAATAAAAGCTTCAAATCCTGATTTGCTCGTAATTGCCGAAGGCGGCGATGGTGATATGTATGGCGAAGGCGGGAATCATTTTATGCATGCTATCAGAAGAAACATTGATATTGTTAACATTGTTCATAACAATATGATTTATGGACTAACATTAGGTCAGGCCTCCCCTACAAGCAGAATTGGCTCAAAAACTTCTCTACAATTAGAAGGTGTTTCTTTAGAACCTTTCAATCCTATTGCTGTTGCAATTTCATTAGGTGCTTCTTTTGTGGCAAGAGCTTTTTCAGGTGATATGCAACAACTTAAAGAAATTTTAAAAGAAGCAATTAATCACAAAGGATATGCTCTTGTTGATGTTTTCCATCCTTGCGTTTCATTTAATAAAATCAACACTTTTAAATGGTTCAAGAACAACACTTATTATTTGGATGAAAATTATGACAATACAGATAAAATTGAAGCTCTAAAAAAAGCTTTTGAAACTGACAAATTTCCTTTAGGAGTAATTTTTAAGAATGGAAAGAAAAGTACTTTCTCAGAAAATTTAAATACTTATAAAAGCGACAAAAGACCACTATTTAAAAGAGAAGTTAATCTAAAAGAAGTAGAAAAACTTTTTTTATCTCTATAAAACATTTATGAATTTAAAATAAAACATTAATTATTAACCAATAAATTTTGAAAGGAAACAATTATGAAAAAATACGAATGTACAGTTTGCGCTTGGATTTACGACCCTGAAATAGGCGATACTGATGGTGGAATTGAACCAGGAACAGCTTTTGATGACATCCCTGATGACTGGACTTGTCCAGCTTGTGGTGTTACCAAAGAAGATTTTGAACTCATTGAAGATTAATATATATAATCAAAATGACACATTTAAAAGAGGGAGATGTTGCTCCTGATTTTTCCGTTGAAAACGCAGATGGAAAAATCACATCATTAAGCAATTTTAAAGGAAAGAAACTTGTTCTTTATTTCTATCCTAAAGATAATACTCCCGGATGTACTGCTGAAGCATGTAATCTACGAGACAATTTTCAACTTCTTAAAAACAAAGGATTTCAAATACTTGGAGTAAGTCCTGATGATGAAATTTCTCATCAAAAATTCAGCTCAAAATATGATTTACCTTTTGACTTAGTTCCCGATACAAATAAAAAAATCCTTAAAGACTATGGAGTTTGGGGGCAAAAGAAAATGTTCGGAAAAATCAAAGAAGGAGTTTTAAGAACAACTTTTATTATTGATGAAAAAGGAAAAATTGAAAAAGTCTTTGATAAAGTTCAAACAAATAATCATACAGAACAAATTCTAAATGAGTATTAAAGTAAAAACTTAAAAGATATAAGTGTGAAAGAATTATTCGAGAAATATGATAAAATCAAAAATGAAGTTCAAAATCGAATAATAGAATTTAAATCTATATGGAATCAAGCCGATGAAAAAAAATTATTTCAAGAGCTTGCCTTTTGTCTTTTGACACCTCAATCAAAAGCTTTAAATGCTTGGAAAACTATTCTTAAAATTACCGAAAACAATAAATTATTCGATGCAAACAAAAGTTCAATTTCTGAAGAACTGAATTTAGTAAGATTTAAAAATAACAAAGCCTCCTATTTGGTAGAAGCCAGAGAGAAGCTTTTTTATAATTCCAAAGGAATAAGAGAAACTTTATCAGAATTCCCTTCAGTTTATGAAAAAAGGAAATGGTTATTAAATAACATAAAAGGTTATGGATTAAAAGAATCAAGCCATTTTCTAAGAAACATTGGATTTGTCGAAGACATTGCAATTTTAGACAGACATATTTTGAAAAACTTGCATAATTTTAATGTAATTGAAGAAATTCCAAAATCTATTCCCGAAAAAAAATATTTTCAAATTGAAAACCAAATGAAAGAGTTTTCAAATGAAATTAAAATCCCATTAGAACATCTTGATTTTATTTTTTGGTTTAACGAAACAAATACAATTTTCAAATGATAATTAATTGGTTAGAAAAATTCAATCCTGTAACTCAGGCATTATTTGCAACATTATTTACATGGTTTATAACTGCAATGGGTGCAGCTGTGGTTTTCTTTTTTAAAACTATAAACAGAAAAGTTTTGGATGGCATGCTCGGATTTGCAGCAGGAATAATGATAGCTGCAAGTTTTTGGTCATTACTGGCACCAGCAATAGAAATGTCCGAAGATATGGGAAAAACACCATGGATTCCTGCTGTTACAGGGTTTTTAATAGGAGGTGCATTTTTATGGATTGTTGATAAAATTATTCCTCATCTTCATCTTGGCAATGAAATGTCGGAAGCTGAAGGCATCAAAACTTCTTGGGAAAAAAGTGTTTTACTCGTTTTGGCAATTACTTTACACAATATTCCCGAAGGATTAGCTGTAGGAGTTGCTTTTGGAGCAGTAGCATCAGGATTGCCTTCAGTAACAATTGCAGGTGCTGTAGCTCTTGCCATCGGAATTGGAATACAAAACTTTCCTGAAGGAACTGCAGTTTCTGTTCCTTTACGTAGAGAAGGATTTTCAAGATTTAAAAGCTTTTGGTACGGTCAATTATCAGGCGTAGTTGAACCTATAGCAGGTGTTATTGGAGCAATAGCAGTTATGTCAATGACAAACTTCTTACCTTATGCACTTTCATTTGCAGCAGGAGCAATGATTTATGTTGTTGTAGAAGAATTAATTCCCGAATCACAATTAAATAAAAATAATGATAT
>CAYLPA010000194.1:0-5398 GCA_964385385.1 uncultured Saprospiraceae bacterium
TTGGACTGCAAAATTACTAAAAAAAATAGATATTATCTATCAAACGAATTTTTCCTACATAAACAACAATGCAAGCTATGCAATTTTCGGAATCTTTCCATTCTGAAATAGGCAAAAGCGTTTGTGTATCAACAATTTCGAAATACTCTAATTTCATTTTCTTAAATAAAGTTATTTCATTTTTCACCCAATTAATTAATTCAGGAACAGAAATTTTTCCTGATTTTTCTTTAGCTTTATTTAATATTTTAAAAATGTTAGGTGCAATTTTACGTTCATCAGACGATAATCTTACATTTCTTGAGCTCATAGCCAAACCATCTTCTTCTCTTAAAATTGGGCATGGAATTACATCAATGTCAAAATTATATTGCTCAACAAGTTTTTTTATTATAATTAATTGTTGATAATCTTTTTCTCCGAAATATGCTTTATTAGGTTCAACGATTTCAAATATTTTTTTCACTACAACAGCTACACCATTAAAATGTCCCGGCCTGTATTTACCCTCCATAATTTTGTCAAGGTGCCCAAAATCAAAGACAGTATTATCTGCTTCGGGATACATCTCTTCTACGCTTGGGATAAATAAATAATCACATTCAATGTTTCCTAGTTTAATAATATCTTCATCAATTTTCTGAGGATATTTATTAAAATCTTCTTTGTTATTAAATTGTATAGGATTTACGAAAATACTGCATACGACAATATCATTTTCTTTTTTTGCTCTTTTTATTAAAGAAATATGTCCCTCGTGCAAAGCACCCATAGTTGGCACAAAACCTATAGTTTTTTTTCGTTTATTTTCTTCTGAGAGAATATCTTCAATTATTTTTATTTTGTTAAGAATTTTCATAGATTATTTGTAATTAGCAAAGTTGCATTTAAAAAATTTGGCAAAGCTATTATTAAAAAATTGAATATATTAAAAAAAAATTGTAATTTTGCAATCATTAGAAAAAAACCGTTAAACTATGGAAAAACCTAAAATTTTATTTATAACACAAGAAATAACACCTTATTTGCCGGAAACCCAAATGGGATTAGTTGGACGACACCTTCCACAAGGAATTCAAGAAAGAAATAAAGAAATTAGAACTTTTATGCCTCGTTTTGGTTGTATTAATGAAAGACGAAATCAACTTCATGAAGTAATACGACTTTCGGGGATGAATTTAATAATCAATGATGCTGACCATCCTTTAATTATTAAAGTTGCATCCATTCAATCTGCCAGGATGCAGATTTATTTTATAGACAATGAGGATTATTTTCAAAGAAAATATATTTTTCATGATAAAAACAATAAATTTTTTGAAGATAATGATGAAAGAATAATATTTTACTCAAGAGGAGTTTTGGAAACAGTAAAAAAATTGGGATGGGCTCCCGATATTGTTCATTGCCACGGATGGATTTCAAGTTTAGTGCCACTATACATAAAAAAAGCCTTTAAAGATAATCCGATTTTTACTGATGCGAAAATAATTTATTCTATTTATGACGATGAATTTAAAGAAACTTTAAATAAAAATTTTATAAATAAAATTAAACTTGAAGGAATAACAAATAAAGATGTTGCACACTATAAAGAACCTAATTTCGTTAACCTGATGAAATCGGCAATAGATTTTTCTGATGCTATTATTATTGGCAGCGAAAATATTAATCCTGACATTGAAAAATACACAAAAAATATAAATAAACCAATGTTAGAATATCAATCAGTTGATAATTATATTGAAAAAATTTCCGATTTCTACAATGAAATTTTAGCAACTGAAACTGTTGCTTCTTAATAAAATTAAATCTTATTTATATTGAAAATACAAAATAATAATTTCAATTTATCATTACTTACAATCGCTTTAATAATGGTTGTAATTTTTTTGTTTTCCTGTGAAGAACCTGACGTTGTTGGTTTACAAACTCAAATAAAAAACGATAAATTAAATATAAGCTTCTCTGATACAACATCAATTATAGCATTTTCGCAAATTGAAGAAAATGTCCGTTCTGATGAATTAACTAAAAATTTGTTAGGTAGTTATTTTGACCCTGTTTTTGGGACTACATCAGCAAGTCTCTACACACAATTAAGGCTTTCTAGTAGCAATGTAACTTTTGGAATATCTCCAATATTTGATTCGCTAATTTTATCTTTTGCTTATTCGGGTTATTATGGAGACACAACTATTCCTATGGATGTTAAAGTTTATGAAATTACTGAAGATATGTACAGAGATAGTACATATTATTCAAACCAAAATTTCACATACGATAATTATGAATTAGCAAATTATACTTTTATACCTAATCCAAATGACAGTGTTGAAATTGATAACGAAAATTATGGACCTCATTTACAAATTAAACTTGACAAAAAATTAGGAGATAAATTTTTATATTACTCAAGAACATCAGACTTTGCAAGTAGTGAAAATTTTATTAATTTTTTTAAAGGATTGTATATTACTATGCAATCTCAAAACAATAAAGGAGCAATTTTATATTTTGATTTACTATCATCATTATCAAAATTAACTATGTATTATCATAATAATACAGATACATCATATTTTAATTTTGTTATAAACGAGAATTGTGCTCGAGTTAACACTTTTGAGCATAATAATTATTCAGATGCAAATGTTGATTTAAAAAATCAAACTATAAGGAATGACACTTCTTTAGGAGATAAAAGAATCTTTATTCAAGCTATGGCTGGAATAAGAACAAAAATAAGATTTCCAAATTTAAAAAACTGGTTAGATTCAGGAAAAATTGCAATAAATAGTGCTGAATTAGTTTTTGATGTTGATGAATCAGATATTACAATAAATGATTATTCTCCACCTGAAAGATTGGGTCTTGTTAAATTAAATAAAGAAGGAAAGCTTTTTTTCCTTAGCGATTATAATGAAGGATCTTCATACTTTGGTGGATATTATAATGAAACAAAAAAAGAGTATAGATTTAGGATTTCAACGCATGTTCAGGAAATGCTTGAAGAAAATATTGATGATTATGGTTTAATATTGCTTGCCAATGAAAGGCAAACAACAGCTAATAGAGTAGTTTTAAATGGACCAAATGGTTTAAATGGAAAACTTAGATTGGAATTAATTTATACAAAACTATATTAATAAAATTATGTGTGGAATTGTAGCATATATAGGACCAAAACAAGCATATCCAATACTAATTAATGGATTGCGCAGATTAGAATATAGAGGTTATGACAGCGCAGGAATTGCTTTAGTGAATGGCAATATCAATCTTTACAAATGCAAAGGAAAAGTTGCTGATTTAGAAAATTTTGTAAAAGATAAAAATATAAGTGGTACAATAGGTATAGCACATACAAGATGGGCAACACACGGCGAACCAAATGATGTTAATGCTCATCCTCATTTTTCTCAATCACAGAAGTTAACAATTATTCATAATGGAATTATTGAGAATTATCAGCATATTAAAGATGAATTATTAAAAAGAGGGTATAAATTCTCAAGTAATACCGACACTGAGGTTCTAATACATTTGATTGAAGACATCCAAATAAGTGAAAAAGTTGACTTAGTTGAAGCTGTTCAAATTGCTCTTAATCAAGTAATCGGTGCTTATGCTATTGTTATTTTGTCGAAAGATGATCCTGACACATTAATTGCTGCAAAAAAAAGCAGCCCTTTAGTAATAGGAATAGGTGAAAAAGAATTTTTTATCGCTTCTGATGCAACACCAATAGTTGAATACACCAAAAACGTTGTTTATCTAAACGATGAAGAAGTTGCTATAATAAACAGAGATAAAACTCTTAGGATAAAAACAATACAAAACAAAGAAAAAGTTCCATATATTCAAAAACTTAAATTAAGTATTGGCACACTTGAAAAGGGTGGTTATAAACATTATATGCTTAAAGAAATATATGAACAACCTCGCTCAATTAAAGACAGCATGAGGGGAAGATTAGATGTGAGAAAGGGAGTTGTGATGTTAGGAGGAATGAAAGATTATGAGCAAAAATTGTTAAATGCAAAAAAAATAGTAATCGTAGCTTGCGGAACTTCTTGGCATGCCGGACTTGTTGGAGAATATTTATTAGAAGATATTGCAAGAATTCCTGTTGAAGTTGAATACGCTTCAGAATTTCGTTATAGAAACCCAATTATAAAAGAAGGTGATATTGTTATAGCAATTTCTCAATCCGGAGAAACAGCCGATACACTTGCAGCTATTGAACTTGCAAAAGAAAAAGGTGCAATAATACTTGGAATATGCAATGTTGTTGGCTCCTCTATTGCAAGAGCAACACATGCTGGTTCATACACTCACGCAGGACCCGAAATTGGTGTTGCTTCAACCAAAGCATTTACTTCTCAAATCACAATTCTTACTCTTTTAGCTTTGATGATTGCTCAACAAAAAGGAAGTATCCCAAAATCAAGATTCCACCAGATTATACACGATTTAGATAGAATCCCTGAAGAAGTTGAAGAATCATTAAAAGTTAATAAGGAAATAATAAAATTAGCAAGAATATTTAAAGACGCTAGAAATTTTCTGTATTTAGGAAGAGGATATAATTTCCCTGTTGCCTTAGAAGGAGCTTTAAAACTTAAAGAAATTTCATATATTCATGCAGAAGGATACCCTGCAGCGGAAATGAAACACGGTCCAATTGCTCTTATTGATGAAGAAATGCCTGTTGTTATTATCGCAACTAACAAAAGCATTTACGATAAGGTTATTACTAATATTCAAGAAGTAAAAGCAAGAAAAGGAAAAATTATTGCTATTGTAACCAAAGGAGATAAAAAAGTGAAAGAAATAGCCGATTATGTTATTGAAATCCCTGAAACTGATGAAATTCTTGCACCTTTAATTGCAACAATTCCTTTACAATTGCTTTCATATCATATTGCTGTTATGAGAGGATGTAATGTTGACCAACCAAGAAATTTAGCTAAATCGGTTACTGTTGAATAAAAACAAATTCATAATTGCAAACAGGGAAAATTGTTGTCAATTATCCCAATTAATTCATTAATCATGAAAAATATTTTCAATCTATTAATTTTTATTTCTTTGTTTATTATTTCAGCTTGTGGGCAATCACAAAAAGACGTGGAATATGAACAAAAAGCAGACTCAATTCAATCAATTGAAACAAGTATTGCTGCCGATTCTATGACAGATGCTTTAAATAATTTATTGGAACAAGATACCGTTATAGATAAAATTGATACGACAATTTTAGAAAAAGAAGAAAATACTATCGAACAATAACATCCAAATTTATATTAATTTCAAACAACAAAAAGAAGTTGAAGCTTTGGAATTAATAAATTTTACTTTTGTTTTAAGACTTCTACAGCTTTAATGAAAGTAT
>CAYLPA010000195.1:0-5390 GCA_964385385.1 uncultured Saprospiraceae bacterium
GAATTAATTAAAAACTACTTGTAATTGAAAGTGTTAATCCATTAGAAGCAGGAACTGCCCTGCATACACCACCAATACATAAAATTCCTTCTCTTTGCTTTCCGTATGATAGTGCAATTCTGCTGGTATTTCTATTGTATCCTAAAGATAATGTGTAATAATGGATTTGTTTTTTAGTATCATCATTTCCATAATTATATTGGTCCATCAAAGCAAAGAACCAATGTTTTGTATTAAACTCAAGTAAACCTAAAGCCCAGTTTTTTTCATCCTGATGAGTTGAAAGGTGTTGTGCTTCAAGGCGAAGTGATTTCCTGTTTTTTAATTTATAAGTAACGTCAGCAATAGCAATATTTGCATAAACATTAGGTTGATTAGCATGTCCCTGATTCATTTCAATATCATACATTAGATTTACCCATGAAAAAACACCTTTAATTTTTTTATTGAATTTTTTTGTTACTTCAATATTAAAATCTTCGAAATATTTTCTATCACCAACTTTAAAGAAATCAGATTCATAACCAAGAGTTCCTTTTTGACCAATTGTTGTTGAATCATTAATTGCAGTTTTATCAATTGAATTAACAACAGAATAATTAAAAGCAATTGTAGTTCCGTATTTTCCGCCAATAGCAGAGCCTTTTTTAATTTTATATATTAATGAGCCTGAAAGACCTAACTCTCCGTTTGCTTGAGTTGCATAAGGATAAATTGCTGACAAACTGTAAGTATGCAACTTGGTCAACGAAGGCAAATAATTAATATTTAATGAGGTTCCCGTTTCTGCCCTATCTGTTCTGTAATTCATATTATCAATTCGCTTAGCAGCGAGAGATATTCCTAAACCTTTCTGTGTATATGAAGTTTCAATCAAAAGAGCTTCTCCAGGTTTATAAATAAAGCCATTAACTGTAGAAGGGTCGTTTATCTTATAAGCATATTCGGTATAAACATTAATTTTACCTCTTGAAACATTCAGTCTTCCGGCATAACTTCCAACATTCTCAGGAAGTTCACATATTGGGTCCTGGTCCGATTGGTATTTACTAACAAAACTACCACCAAGAATAACCTTAGTCTTTTTGTCATTAAATTTCTTAATAAGGGTATTTAAATTAATTTCTCCGTCAAGTCCCCTAACAATTCCTTCGCTTTTTTCCCAAAAAAACCTTTGGTTACCAATTATTCCTTTAAAAGTAACTCCTTCAAAAGGTGAATATTTCACACGAATACCATCAACTGCATTATCATAGCCAAGGTTTCTTTCTTCATAAGCACGGAAAATTAATCCACTTCCAAATTGCTCATAGAAATTTCCAACAGTAATTTCGAACTTATCTTTTGAATATTTTGCATATCGGTAAGCAAAACCACTCCCTGTATAACGAGTATCGTAACCTTGCAAAGGATTAAGATAACTTTCGTATCTAACACCTGCTTCGAAATTTTTATTTGTATAAATTAAATTTGCAAAGGCATTCATTCCAATTTTTTCAGGAACATCAGGTGCTCCAATAGTAGAATCTTCGAGATAATACTGTGCGTCTAACTGGAAGTTGCCGTGAACCTGTCCTGAGTTTAGAATATTTTGTCCGACAGAAAACAAAGGAAGCAAACCAATTGTTAAAATCAGTATGCTCCTATTAATTGAAATTAATTTTCTCACAATAATTTAGGAATTTATTAATTTTTATTCTCCAGAAATATCTTCGCCATTGTTGAGTTTAATGATTAATTCAATAAGCTCCTCTTCGGCACCTTCAGAGTAAGTTGTGTGTTGCCAAACTATTTCATTATTTCCATTAATAATGAAAGTATGAGGAACATTATTAACATTCATGGCTCTTTTAAAATCGCTGTTTTCATCAAGGTAAAATTCGTATTCCCAGCCTTTGCCATTAATAAGAACAGGCACACTTCTACATGTTCTGGAATCATCTATTGAAACAGCAATAATTTTCACACCATGTTCTTCTTGCCATTCTTCATATACTTCAGCAATTGCATTAAGTTCTTTTATACAAGGTTTGCAATATGTTGCCCAGAATGAAATTATGTATGGTTTGCCGTTATTTGAAATTGTTTTTGTATCAATTGTTTTTCCATCCATAGTCTTAAGATTAACAGAAGGAATTTTGCGAAATTCTTTATCATTTTCCTGAGCAAAAGTGAAACTAATACTGAGCACTATCAAAACAATAATTGCGAATAATTTTCTCATTTTTAAGGTTTTTTTTTATTCTATTTACAAAACAAATGCCAGAATTATTTTTGATTGATTGCAAAAACTTCCAACAATTTTTTTCCACGCAAAAATATACATAATTTTTATTCTTGCAATAACTTGCAACGTTTATGCAGTTTTTTTTGTCTATTATAATTATAATGAAACATTAGTGTTTTATAATATTACACATCAAAACACCAAAAGGTATTAGTATGCAGAAACATACAGACGCACTATTGTTTAATAGCTTTCAAATAACAAATTTTGAGAAAAAACATATAATAACAAATATTTAATAAATTACTTGTGCATAATAAAATTTGAATTATTTTTATGGTCTAAAAATTTTAATATTAATTAAAAAACAAAATAGAATCGTATGAAAAAAACACTTTTTACTATTAGTTTAATTCTTGTTTGTTTAATTGTTAGCTCTCAAACAGGATATTATTACAACACACCGGCAACTACCCCAAACGGAAACCCCGGCAATTTAAACGGAAATTGGGAAAATCCTTTTGGCAATGGTTTAGCACCAAGCTGGTTAGATATTCAACCATCTTCTCACCCGTCATGGACAGCAGTTCAAAATATTCCTTTTACTTTTTTATTTAACGGAAGCGCTGTAACACAATACAAAGTTTCAACAACAGGAATTTTAACTTTTAGTGTTGGCGATACTACTGTACCGGGAATAGTTTTACCTATTCCTAGTTCAAATATTCCTGATAAATCAATTTGTATATGGGGATTAAAATATGGAGGTTCATATTCAAACGACCATATTGTAAAAAAGACTTTTGGATATGCTCCCAATAGGCAACATTGGATTTTCTTTTCTTCATACGACATTCAAAATAATACAACTAATGATTGCTGGACTTATTGGAGCATTGTTCTTGAAGAAACATCCAACAAAATTTTTATTGTTGACCAAAGATGCTCAGATAAAAACAATTGTGAGCCCTTTTTGACATTAGGGCTTCAGATTAACACCTCATCAGCAGTTCAAGTTGCAGGTTCTCCCGGCATTCCTTCTCTTGCGGGTAAAAGCAAAACACCATCCGACAATAAATATTATGAATTTATTCCCGGTTCCAGACCAATTTATGATATGTCTGTTAACTGGATACAAACTAATTCCTATCAAACAAAAGGATTACCTATTGAAATAAGAGGAACACTAAAAAATTACGCTTCACAAAATGTTAATTCTTATAGAATAAATTATCAAATTGATAGTGGAGCCATAAAGTCAGAATACATAGCAGCAACAAATTTACCTATGTATGCCGAAGACTGGTATTTTCATGATTCAATTTGGAATCCTTCATCAACCGGTGCTTACACTATAAAAGTTTGGGCTGATAGCATTAACGCTGATAGCATTAACGGGGGGCATCAAGATGAAAATACCGTTAACGACACTTTAGTAAAAGTTGTTAATGTTATGGGAGTTTTTGTTCCCAGATTAGTTTTTCATGAAGTATTTTCCAGCTCGTCCTCTGTTGATTGCAAAGTAGGTAACGATAGTTTAAAAATACTCTTAGATGCAAATCACGGTACTTATTCACTTATAAAATATCAGTTACCCAATGACCCCTATAGTACAAGCGAATGTTTAACCCGAAAAACTTATTATAGTGTTGATTCACTTCCTGATATGTTTATAAATGGCATAAATCAGGTTGCCCCGGCATATTATGACCAAATTGCATATACTGATTTTTCTGCTCCAGCATATTTATCTTTAACACCTACTATTACTCTAAGTGGAACAAAAGTTACTGTTAAAGTGGCTATACTTCCTTTTCCCGAATTTGTTGACCCGGGGCATCCTTTGAAAGCTCAAATAGCTATTGTTGAAAGAACAACTACCGGCAATGCTACTACAAATGGCGAAACAGTTTTTTATAATGTATTGAAAAAAATGATTCCTAATGAAAATGGAACTTCTGTTGGCCCATTTTATACAGGCGTTTATGTTAATCTTAATAAAAGCTATACATTCCCATCCGGAAATACTGTTGAAAACTTTAATGATTTAGGTGTTATAGTATTTATTCAAGACGAAACAACAAAAGAGGTTATTCAATCAGCATACACAGACCTTTGTACTGGAATAAAAAATAATAAACAAAATGACCATATAGTCAATTTGTTTCCTAATCCTGCAAACAACTTTACAAATTTGAATTATTTGGTTTCTAAAAAAAGCAATGTAGATATTAAAGCTTATAACATTATTGGCGAAGTTGTTTATTCTCAAAACATAGGAACTCAACCACAAGGAGTTCATACTACTTTAATTAATACCAGCAATTTTGCAAATGGGTTGTATATTCTAAAACTTTCAGTAGGAAACTCTGTTTATACAAGGAAATTTACTATTGAAAAATAATTTATTATTAATAAAAAAAACCGCTTGGAATTCTAAGCGGTTTTTTTTTAAATTTGCACTAAATATTTAATTATCTAAATTTATAATATCTGATATGAAAAAAATTGTTATATTAATAACTGTTCTCTTTTTATTCACACTAACGAATGCCCAAAAATCAACTCAAAGACTACCGCTACATGAGGTTTTCACAAGCTCAACTTGCGGTCCCTGTTATTCAGGGAATATTAACATAAAAAGTATTTTGGATGCAAATCCAAATAAATTTACTTTAATAAAATATCAAATGAATTGGCCTGGTGTAGGTGATCCATATTACACAACAGAAGGTGGCTACAGAAGAGGTCTTTATGGTGTTAATTCTGTTCCATCATTATTTGTTGACGGACATAATTATGGTGTAGGTTCTTATAACCAGACACAATTCAATAATAATTACAATAAACCTGTGTATCTGGAAGTATCAGCAACACACTCTATTATTGGAAAAACCGTTGAAGTTATTGTTACTTTGAATCCTTTACAAGATTTTTCAGGAACAAATAACAAAGTATTTATTGCCATTGTTGAAAACAAAACAACTGGAAATAAAATGTCTAATGGCGAAACAGAATTTTATAGTGTTATGAAAAAAATGCTACCAAAAGCAATAGGAAGACCTTTAGGAAATCTTACAAACGGGACACCTGTATCATTTACCGAAAGTTACACATTCCCCAGTGTTAATACAGTTGAAGAATTTTATGACCTTTCTGTTGT
>CAYLPA010000196.1:0-5390 GCA_964385385.1 uncultured Saprospiraceae bacterium
TTTGGAAATGACTTGCTGAACTACATCAGGGAAAGAGATGTAAATCAAAATGTTTAAAAATCATAAAAATTCTTTTTAACAAATATGTAACCAATGAAAAAACTATTAATCGTTTTTATAGGATTTGTTTTGCTGTATTCTTGTTCACAGAAAAAATATACTCCTGCTCCGTTTCCCGAAAATGTAAAAGCAATTCTTGAAAAATCAGCTTCGCACAGCTCCGAGCTTGAAAAGGTTTTTGCTAATTATCAAAATCCCGAAGACAGCTTGAAACTTAAGGCAGCATATTTTCTTATAGGAAATATGGATGATAAACATTCTTATTCAAAATTTCATCTTCTTGCTCCCGATTCTACTGTTATTGATTTTGATATTGATGATTTTTCCAATTACGAACAACAAAGACTTGCCTGGGATTCCTTGGAAAGAGTTTATGGAGAAATTGATTTCAAAAGATGTTTGAATATAAAAGATTATGACACCATAAGTGCAGATTACATTATAAATAACATAGAGCTTGCATTTCAATCGTGGACACAAAATCCATGGTCAAAGCATTTGGATTTTGAGCAGTTTTGCGAATACATTTTGCCGCATAGAAGCACCAATGAACCTCTTGAAAACTGGCGAAGTTATTTTATTGAAAAATATAAATGGGTGAAAGATTCTATGCAGGACATTAATTCTCCGGTTGAAGCAGCAGTATGGATTAATAATGATTTGAAATCATGGTTTAGATTTGACCCGCGATATTATGACCATCCCACTGACCAAGGTTTTTCGGAGATGATAGAAGTGAAAACAGGCAGATGTGAAGACATGACAAATTTGGCAATTTATGCCATGCGTGCTAATGGAATTCCTGTGATGAGCGACTTCACACCATATTGGGCAAACACAGGAAACAATCATGCATGGAATGCAATTATTGATAAAACAGGGAAAGTAGTAATATTTATGGGAGCTGAAGCTAATCCCGGAAAATATAAACTAAGTAACAGATTTGCTAAAGTTTATCGTAAAACTTATGCCAAACAAAAAAATACTCTTGCTGAATTATCCGCAGATAAAAAGAAATTACCCGGCTATATTAATAATAGCTATTATGTTGATGTTACGGCTGATTATGTTGACGTAAAAGATGTAGAAATAAAACTTGAAAATGAAATTCCCGATAGTGTTGAATTTGCATATATATGTGTGTTTAATGAGGGTGAATGGAGAGCTATTAACTGGAGTAAAATTGATGAAGATAAAAATGTTGTCTTTGCCAAAATGGGCAAGAACATAGCTTATCTTCCTGCATTTTATATCAATAATAAAGTTGTGCCAGCAGGAAATCCTTTTATTCTTTATGAAAATGATGATATAGATTTTATTAAAGCAGACACTAATATTTTGCTTGATATCGAACTTGAATATACAACAAACCGAACAAGGATTAAATCATCGGATAATATTGCAGTTGTTAATTTTATACCCCAAAAAATTTATCAATTGTTTTATTGGAAACAAGGCTGGAAATTAATAGGGGAGGAACCTTACGAAAATAAAAACTTGAAATTTGAAGATTGCCCATCAAAAGCACTTTATTGGCTTAAGGAAAAAGATGGCAGAGAATATGAGAGAATTTTTATTTTGGATGAAAAGGGTGAGCAAGTTTGGTGGTAAAAGATTTCTTTCAACTGGTGACAAAATTAATGTTGAAAAAATTAGGTTTTTAACACAGTATCTCAATTGGCAAAATGTGCCTTATTTTCTCATAATCCAATTTTCAATCTTGATTCCTTGAATCCTATTGAACTCCTTAACATTCTCAGTCACCATTATTAAGTTATTCTCAATTGCAGTACAGCCAATTAATAAATCAAAGTCACTTATCATTTTTCCTTTCTTTCTTAATTTAGCTTTCTGTTTTCCATATAGTAAAATAGAGTTGAAAATTGGTAGAATTGTGGTTTGTGCAATTAATTTCTCAATTAAATCATGATTTTTTTTTGGGTTTGAACTATTTTCTGCTCCAAAGATTAATTCTGCAAGTGTGATTTCTGAAATAGCACAGTTTTCAATTCCAATTTTGGTTAGCTTGTCTATTAGGTCAAATTTTCCTTTAAAAAAATGGATACAAATATTTGTGTCGAGTAGGTATTTCATTATAATTCAGCATTATTTTGTTTTTCAATTCTCGAATCCCTAATTTCTCTAATTATTTCGTACGAGTCTCGATTGTCAGTCCATGCTCCGTATAACAAATTCAAGTCTGTATTTTCTTTATTCTCTGTTTCAATAGATTCAGTAAGTTTTATAATCAGACGTTTTTTTGAGTTATTGTCTAAGTTTATAAGAAAACCGAAATATTTGTCCAGTATCTTACTGCTGATTGTTAAATTTCCCATTTCAGTATAATTTTTTTCACAATATATATATTTTTTATTATTTGGTCTTGGCATTTTTGCCTACTTCTAAATAATTACTCCGCTATTAGCGATATTTTTACATTGCCCTTGTAGTGACTTTTTCTAAAACGAACATTGTTAACGCATTTGCTTTTAAGTGATAAATATTCATTTATTAAAACTTCAAATTTATTTATAATATTCTAAATATTCAAATTTCTAACAGACTTTTTTTAATATTTAGTTGTTGCATGTGTATAAGTCTCTGTTTTATTGGCTTAAGGAAAAAGATGGCAGAGAATATGAGAGAATTTTTATTTTGGATGAAAACGGTGAGCAAGTTTGGTGGTGATGGGATTATTTCAACTGATTACAAAATTAATGTAGATTAAATTTGGTTTTTAATACAGTATCTCGATTATGGGCTGGTTTTCTTATGTTTGTTAAAATTTAAACTAATGTTAATCTACTGTTACCAGCAATTTTCAACAAACAATAATGTAAATAACTCCCTGATTTATTTAATAGTTACTAATCAGTTTTGAAAAGATGCCACAGATTCACAGATTAAAAAAATTATAAATATAATTTCATCAGATTGTCTTACAAATAATAAAAAAATATTTTTTTTATTTGTAATTCAGAGATAATAACATAATTATTTTACTTCGCTAATAGTTATTTATACAAATAAAAACCTTGATTTATCGTATTAAAATAATAGTATATTTAAGAATCTGTGAATCTGTGACTTTTTTTATTTAGGACTGATTAGTTACATTTATTATAATATTATTCCAAGGAAAATTTTTTTACAAAAGATTAAATTTTTCTCAGCACTATCATATATCCTTTATTCTCTGAATTATGATAAAATATTTATAATCATTATTACAGAAGCGATTATTTGAGTGCCGGCAAATAGATATTTCAGGTTTTTGGGTTTTGATTTCAGAGCCATTTTAGTACCTAAAAATCCACCAATCAAACCACCTACAGCAAGAGGTATAGCCAAATAAGGATTAAAAATTCCTGCACCAAGATGCCCGAAAAATCCTGCTGCTGCCGAAATGGTAACTAAAGTGGTTGATGTACCAATAGCTATATGCATTGGGAGACTCATGGTTAGAAGCATTAAAGGAACTAAAAAGGAACCACCCGAAACGCCCACCATACCTGAAATAAATCCGGTTACCAATACAATGGGGACAGTTACCAACAGGTTAACATGGTATTCATCACCCTTTGACTTCAATGAAATAATCCATTTATGGTCACTTTTAAGATGTTGCTTTGGTTTTCGTAACATAAGCAATGCAGCAAGAAACATAACTACAGCAAAAATGCCTTTAAGCAATCTTTCATTAAAATACTGTCCTAAAAAACCACCACTTATTGCCGATACAAAAATCAATACACCCAAAATGATTGTTAATTTCCAATTATTCATTTTCTGCTTACTAAAAAGAATAGTAGCCATAAGTGATGAACACATTAAAATAAATTGACCTGTTGAAGCCGAAAGGTTCATACTAATACCGGATAATACAAGTGTAAGCACATAAAAATTTCCGCCACCTCGTCCTGTCATAGTCATTAAAAAAGCAATAAGCATTATGATGACCGCTAATATCCAAACGTTCATATGTTATTTATTGAGTTTTTTATACAACCTTCCGGGCATTATTGCTTCCATCAGTGGAGGATAACCCCCGGGGATTATTTTTACATTATTATATCCTTTACTTTTCAGGTAAACAAAAATGATGGTTGCACGAATGCCTGCTGAACAAAAAATACCAATAGTTTTGTTTTTCGGAATTTCGTTTATTCTTTTTGGAATTTCATTGGTTGGTATCTCTATGACTTTGCAATGATGTGTCAGAGAAAGTTTTACCGTCTCCTGCTCTTCTTTCGCTCTTACATCCAAAAAAATTGTGTTTTTAGCAGAAAGAAATTCTTCTGCTTCCACCTTGTGTTCTCCGTTTCCAAAGTATTGGAAATCCATTTCACTAATTACTTTTTCTAATTCATTCATTATTTAAATTTTATAATTGGCAAATTAGCCAATTAACATTATAAATTTTTTATTTTTTATTGATAACTTTAGTTGCACAACTCATAAAATCGAGCACACATGGAATATTTAAACGGTAATAAATGTAATTTTTAACCTTTTCTCCTTCAATTATTTTATGTTTTTTTAGAATATCAAGATGCTTGGACATTGTGGATATATCAATACCTACCAATTCTGTAAGTTCCATTACTGACAATTTTTTATCTTTCACTGTATGAATAATAAATAAGCGTGTTGGATGTGCCAGGGCTTTAAAAATTTCAGCCGAATCCAAATATTCCTTTTCAATATCCTTGTTCATAGTAATTATTTTTAATTGCTAACTGTTTTATATCCTGACGAAACCCAAGCATTTATTCCATCGGTAATAAATATTATTTTTCCATTATATTGAAATTCTTTTAATTTTTCAATTATCAACTCGGCTCTTTTGTGATTTGTGCAATAAACAATAATATTTTTTGCTTCTAAATAATTTTTCAATTCCGTTTTTAAAGAATCACTAAAAGCATAAATATTAATAGCTCCTTCGATATGTTTGTTGGCATACATTTCATCACTTCTGCCGTCAATTATTATTGTAATTGCTGTATCCCGATTGATAACAACTTCAAAAGCGTCTTTTGCCGTCACTTTTTCAATAGATTGACTTTTTGCATTTATGCATAAAAGAAAACAGCAAATTATTGTAATGTGAAGTTTCATATCTTGGCTATTTTACTATTTGGCAAAATTACAAAATAGATTTTAACTTCCAAGATAAATTTAATTATTTTGTATGCATAATTATTTTTGCCTTGTTGCTAAAGGTGCTGTTGGTGGTAGTGAGTTTGATATAGAGACTAGTTGAAAAGCAGTTAACTAAACACTAATGGCTTCTACAATACCGTAGATGGCGTGATTTTCTCCTTTTT
>CAYLPA010000197.1:0-4042 GCA_964385385.1 uncultured Saprospiraceae bacterium
TCATTTTCATCAAGCCTATCAAACAAAGGAATAGTATGTTCTGCAAATTCTTTGTTTCATGTCTCAAAATTACAAAATAAATAAGTTCAAATCAATATTTTTTTTGAAAATATTTTTTCTTATAAAAATATTTTGGGGTTTTAGTGAATCTGACCGCTTGGTCTTTTTATTTAAATCTATATTTTGTTGTTCTTTTATCACCTTGCTTTATAATAATCTCATCTTCAACAGCAACTTTTAAATCTCTACTTGCAGTAGCTTGAGATTGTAAAGGTAGTATTAAGGGATTTGGCTTAAGAACCTATCGCTTAGCTTTGGAAAATTTTTATTGAATAAGATTGCATTAGCATTGCAAAGGGAGGAAAAATTGGTTTTTTAAATAGTTTTGAAATAATAAACAATATTATAATAAGTGTTAACATGAGCGATTATTTTCAGCATAAATTATATTTAATCTTTAATACATTAATTGTCATTCTCACCATTAGTATATTCTTCTATTCTAAGGTCAGCTATAAGCTGAAAATTATTATTATTCTCATTTGAAGCGTTTAAAAGTTCCTTCATTTCGTTAAATAATCCCTTGCTATTATCAAAATTATTAAGTTCCAAATATAATTTTTTAACAATGCTTCCATAAGTCTGTTTTCTTTGTTCTGCATTTTGTAAATGTTGCAAGAAGTAATTCATCATTTCGTCTAAACTCATTTTTTTTGATTTTTAAAATTTATCAAAACACACTTTGTTTGAAAAAGATTTTCGCTTAAATGAAGGAGCTCTATCACTAAACAATTTGAAATTTTTCAATTCAAAATTTAATGTTATTTCATGTGAACCTGCAGTTGCAGTTCTTAATTTTGAAACAGTTATATCGTAGCTATATCCAATTCTAAGTATAGTAGAATTGTTTATTACAGTATTAATTCCAAGCATTACAACTAAAGCATCATAATTTTGGTTTTCTAATAAAAGGTTTTTATTTCTTAACCATAGTCCCATATAAATTGGATTCTTAACTACATTAAGACCGGCTGTAAATGTTTCTAAATCTGCTTGTCGTTCATATATCAAAGCAGGAGCAAATTTTATTTCTTTATCATGATTATATCGCAATGGAATAATTGAGTTAAAATGAATAGTTGTTTTAATAGGAAGTCTTGAATCTAAACCTATATAAGATTCATTAGGTTGAGTTATATGATGAAAAGCAGCACCAATAGTATTAGTTGTTGCAGCTTTTCTTCCAGAGCGTTTACCTAAATTAAATCTTGAAACAAATCCTACACTAAAGTCAGGATATATAACCTTATCACTACCTTGCGATTTGAATCCGGATTCGTAAATATCTCCTAAAACAGGGTCTAATTGGTCACTAAATATTAAACCAGAATAATCAATTTGTTTTTCAATATATGCTGCTTCAAATCCTACCTGAACAATAAATTCTCTTGGGATAACAATCAAACGATAAGAATAAACACCACCTATTTTTGTAGTTTTTATTAATCCTCCATTGTCACTTCCCGATGTAGCAATCAAACCCAATCCACCGGAAACATTAATTTCTTCAACATCTACTGTTAAATTACAAGTTCTGAAATTATTATTTACTCTAGGCCACAATTTTCTGTATTGAGTTCTAATATTTAAACCGGTTGAAATGCCAGCCAAACCTGGATTATAATAAATAGGATTATTATAAAATTGTGAAAAATTAGCATCCTGTCCTTTTGCCGGAATAATAAATATTATTGTGAGGGACAATATTATCAGAATATTAAAAACTTGATTTTTCATCTTTTTTATTTTCCACAAAAATAAGGCGCTGAAAAAAAAATAGCAAGTTTTTTTCTACTTATTAGAATTATATTCCCATTTATAGATTTTTTGTATTTCTCGTAATGCCTTCATTCCTGTTTTTCTGTTGTTTATGTATTTTGGAATTTTTAATAAATTTTCATTTTTTTATTAATTGCAAATATTTAATTAAATTTCTAAATGAATTCTTAAATTAATCTCATTTTTAGAAAAACTATTTAATGATTTTATTTATTATTTTCAATGGTTTTCGATAACAAATATAAAATAATCCTATTTTAAGACTTTTATACAATTGGGAATAGCAACTTAACAAAATTACATATTTAGAAATAATTACGAAATATAAAATTGTGAGGAAAAACAAGGCTTTGAATAAAATCAAAGATTTGAAATTATAATACTAAATAATTATAAATCAATATTACAATACTTAAACTTGAAGATAAAAAAATCAGGAAATAATTATGAATTTATTGTTCTTTTAGAAATTTAAAAATATTTGCTTCAACTCTGGTTAGAGAATTTTGAGCATTTGGTTTCAAAAAATTTTCTCCGGTAATACTCTCAAATAATTCTATATATCTTTCCGAAACATCATTGACAAATCTATCCGACATTTCAGGAACAACTTGCCCATCCATCCCTTGAAATCCTTTTTCCATCAACCACTCACGAACAAATTCTTTGGATAGTTGTATTTGTCCTTCACCTTTTGCTTGTCTTTCTTCGTAGCCATCAGAATAAAAATATCGTGAAGAGTCGGGTGTGTGAATTTCGTCAATAAGATAAATTATATCATTTTTTTTACCGAATTCATATTTTGTATCAACTAAAATCAATCCTTTTTGGGCAGCAATTTCGCTACCTCTTTCAAACAATTCTATAGAATATTTTTCTAGCAGCTCATAATCTTCCTTAGAAACCAAACCTTGAGATAGAATTTCTTCTTTCGAAATATCTTCATCATGTTCGCCTTGTTCAGCTTTAGTTGTAGGTGTAATTATTGGTTTAGGAAATTTCTGATGTTCTTTCATTCCATCAGGAATTGCAATTCCACAAATTGTTCTTATTCCTTTTTTATATGTTCTCCATGCACTGCCGGTAAGATATCCTCTGACAATCATTTCAGCAGGAAATGTTTCACAAAAATGCCCAATAGTAACCATTGGATCCGGCACTGCAATTTTCCAATTTGGAACAATATCTTGTGTTGCATCAAGAAATTTCTCAGCAATCTGGTTTAGAACTTGCCCCTTAAATGGAATGCCTTTAGGTAAAACAACATCAAATGCTGAAATACGGTCAGTAGCAATCATAATCATTATTCCATTTTCTAAAAAATAAACATCTCTGACTTTTCCTTTATAAACACTTTTCTGATTTGGAAAATTAAAATTTGTTGTTACAATAGAATTGTTCATTGGTTTTTTCCTTAATTAATTACTTATTTATACTTTATCCTAATTGAATTTACACTTATTAAAATTGTTACAAATTTATTCTAATTCATTATATGCATCAATAATTTTTGATACCAATTTATGTCTAACAATATCTCTTTTATCTAAAAAGACAAAATCAATTCCTTTAATACCCGTCAAAAGTTTTTTTGCCTGAATTAAACCTGAAGTTTGATTTTTAGGTAAATCAATTTGAGTTATATCACCGGTAACAATAAATTTTGCAGTTTTCCCCATTCTTGTCAAAAACATTTTCAACTGATTATTAGTTGTATTTTGTGCTTCATCAAGAATGGCAAAGGCATCGTTAAGAGTTCGTCCACGCATAAAAGCAAGAGGGGCAATTTCAATTGTTCCGTCCTCAAGATATGAAAGCAATTTTTGATGGGGAAGCATATCTCGCAAAGCATCATACAAAGGTTGTAAATAAGGATCTAATTTATCCCGCAAATCACCCGGCAAAAATCCAAGATTTTCACCCGCTTCAACAGCAGGACGAGTTAAAATAATTCTTTTTATTTCTTTGTTTTTTAATGCTTGTACGGCTAATGCAACGGCTGTGTATGTTTTCCCTGTTCCTGCCGGTCCGATAGCAATTATTAAATCATTTTTCTTGCAACTCTCCACCATTTTCTGTTGATTAACAGAAATTGCTTTAATCAATTTTCCTCCCCTACCATGAATAATTACGTCATTGCTCTCTTTATCTGAATTTAATAATTGGCTTTCATTACTTTCAAATATTAATTGTATATCGTTTG
>CAYLPA010000197.1:4142-5383 GCA_964385385.1 uncultured Saprospiraceae bacterium
TCTGAATTTAATAATTGGCTTTCATTACTTTCAAATATTAATTGTATATCGTTTGAAGTTATTTTTCCAAATTTTTCATAATGCAAAATAATATATGAAAATTTTTTTTCAAACTTTTTTATTTCACTTTCTTCACCAATAACTTTTACAGTATCACCCCTTGCAACAATTTTAATTTTTGGAAATATTTTTTTTATTAATTCAATATTTCTGTCATTAACTCCATAAAAATCAACAGGATTTACGGAATCAATTTTAAAGCTTTTTTCTAACATACACCTATTTCTTGTATTAATTAAATTCAATTTATAATAAAAATATTCGCTTAAGATTGTCTATTAAATTAAAAATTTAAAAGAAATATTTTTAAAAAACATTAATATTAATTTTATTATTAATTTTGAGAGTACAAAAATAAGAAATTTTATTATTCACAATATAATAGTTTTCAACTGATTATTTATGTCAATTATAACATTAACAACAGACTGGGGTTTAAAAGACCATTATTTAGGAGCTGTAAAAGGCACAATATTAAACACCTTACCAAATGTAAACATTGTTGATATCTCTCATAAAGTACCACCTTTTGATTTACATCAGGCATCATTTATCTTAAAAAATTGTTACAAAAATTTCCCTAAGGGAACAATTCATATAATAGGAATTAAATCTGATGCTTCGATTGAAACTCCCCACACAGCAATTTTAGCTGATGACCATTATTTTATTGGTTCTGACAACGGAATATTTTCTTTGATTCTTGATAAAAAACCGGATAAAATTGTAGAACTTGAAATTTATCAGGATTCTGATTATTTCACTTTTTCCACACGCGACATTTTTATTAAAGCAGCCTGTCATCTTGCAGAGGGAAAAAACATTGAAGACTTAGGAACACTTAAAAAAGAATTATTTCAAAAAATGACATTTGAACCTGTTATCGAAAACAATGTAATAAGGTGTAAAGTAATTTATATTGACAGTTATGAAAATGTTATTGTAAATGTTACAGAAAAACTTTTTAAAAAAGTTGGACAAAACAGGCGTTTTTCAATTTTTATTAAAACCTTAGGACACGAAATAAATACTATTTCTAAATCTTATAGCGATGTTGATATTAGCGAAATGTTAGCAGTTTTTGATTCAAATGGTTATCTTGAAATAGCAATAAATGAAGGAAAAGCCAGTAGTTTGCTCGGATTAAAATTTGATGATATTATGCAAATAATTTTCTACGA
>CAYLPA010000198.1:0-5365 GCA_964385385.1 uncultured Saprospiraceae bacterium
TTTTTTAGTTTTGCCATATTATATAAAATTTTCTAATGAAACGAATAGGATTACTTTCTGACACTCATGGTTATTTGCATCCAAAGATATTTGAATTTCTCAAAGAAGTTGACGAAATATGGCATGCAGGAGATATAGGAAACATTGAGATTGCTGATGACATTGAGATATTCAAACCTTTAACAGCAGTTCACGGAAATATTGACGATTATGATGTTCGCAACATCTATCCAAAATTTCAGATTTTTCACTGCGAAAAAGTAAAAATATTAATGACTCACATTGGAGGATATCCAGGCAAATACAATTCTGAAACCTATAAAAAAATCATAAAAGAGAAACCTCAGCTTTTTATTTCAGGACATTCGCATATTTTGAAAGTAATTTATGATAAGAAAAACAAATTACTTCACATGAATCCCGGAGCTGCCGGAATAAACGGACTTCATAATGTTATTACTATGATAAGGTTTACAATTGATGAAGAAAAAATTAAAAACCTTGAAGTTCTTGAAATAAAAAGGGATTAAAAAGAATAGCCTAACTCGGAAATGCTAGAAAATACAAATCCCAAAAGACAAATAACAAATAACAAATAATTCCGATAATTATCGGAACCAATTTTTAAAAAACCAAATTCCAAACATGTTGCCAAGAATAAAAAAACTTTCCTTTATTAAAACAACTATGTAAAAATTGTAATGTTTGGATTTTTGTGAATTGTTGTTTGTTATTTATCCAGACGGACAAGTTTTGTTATTTGATGCTTGTTACTTGTTATTTTTTTCCATCTACCAATGGAAGTCCGTTTGGTGTAAAACACGAATGAAAGAATTTAGATACTAAACAATATTTTATTATAAACACTTTCGACTCAAGCTACCTAAGTCTGTCAGCAGACCTAACAAGTACTTCGTCTTTACGAATCGACCTATTTGTAAGTATTATAAAAATAATGTTTAGTAATGGAAGAAAAGCTCCAATTTGATATTGCGTTTCGCTTAATATTTCAGGCAAGTTTTCAATTTTGGCAGAAACAATAATATATAAAACAGCAACTAATGCCAAAGCCAACAGCATGTCAATCATTAATAATTTAATTTGCAATTTTCTTTTTTTATATAAAAAAATTATTGCAATAGTTAAAATCGCTATTAATGAATTTATTAAAATTAAAAATATTGTATTGGGAATATCGATTTTTGCAATATCACCACCAAAAATATCAAAGGTAAGTATTCCGAAATCTGTTGAATAAGTTGCTATTGGAATAAAATAAAAAACAACACATGAAACAGTTAATAGCAAAAGGTAAAGTGATTGGATTCTTTGTAACATAATAATAATTTTTAAATAAATATTTTTACAAAAATAATCATCATTTACATATTTAACAATAAGCAGAAAAAAATAAAATGCTATTTTTTGTTTTTTATTAATTTATTATATACTTTTGCAAAGAAATTTCCTAATACATATTTTCTTTACGATTATTTATTTCAAAAAAACAAAACTTAAACCATAATTATATTATAACATTTTATTATAAATTTTGAAAAAAAACATTTTCAACACATTTATATAATGTACCCACAAGAATAATATACTAACAAAAAAATTAATTACATGTATGACATTATAGAACTGAATGTTAAAGTAGTAGCAGAACTTAAACAAATTGCAAAAGAGTTAAACATTCCTAAACACGACAAACTTGTAAAGCAAGAGCTTATATACAAGATTTTAGATTTTCAGGCATTAAACCCATCTGTTCAAACCCTCGAAGAAGAGAAAAAGATTAAAAAAAGACCAAAAATTATCAAACGTAAACCAATTAACAAACCTTTACCAGTTGACAAACCTATAGCTGATGACAAACCTAAAGCTGTTGACAAACCTTTAGCTGATAACAAACCTTTGCCTATTGACAAACCTATGCCAAGAAAACCCATGCCAGTTAGAAAACCCATGCCAGTTAGAAAACCCATGCCAGTTAGAAAGCCTATGTCAGTTAGAAAGCCTATACCGGGAAACAAAGAAAAAGATGATAAAATTGATGAAAAACAAAATACCAAAACACAATTATCTTTGAATATTAATAAAAACCAAGAAAACAATACACCAATTCCACCAAAAGATATTTCAAAATCTGAAGACAAAATACAAACAAATTCAGATAAAAATATAAAACCACAAAATAGCAAAGAAAACAAACCCAAAGACCAATCATTCCGCTACAAAAGAGACCGTAGCAACGAATACACTTTTGAATATGAAGGTATAGCATCAAGCGAAGGAGTTCTGGAAATTATGCCTGATGGTTATGGATTTCTACGTTCTTCTGATTATAATTATTTAAATTCCCCTGATGACATTTATGTTTCTCAATCACAAATAAAACTTTTTGGTTTGAAAACAGGAGATACAATTGAAGGAACAATCAGACCACCAAAAGAAGGGGAAAAATATTTCCCATTAATTAAGGTTTTATTTATCAATGGAAAAAATCCGGAAGAAGTTCGCGACAGAATCCCTTTTGATTTTCTAACACCGTTATTTCCTGAGAAAAAATACAAGCTTACAGGACATAGTAAATGCACTTTGTCAACAAGGATTATTGATTTATTCACCCCTATCGGAAAAGGTCAAAGAGGATTAATTGTTGCTCAACCCAAAACTGGAAAAACAGTTCTATTGAAAGATATTGCTAATGCAATTTCAGCAAATCATCCTGAAGTCTTTTTAATGATTTTATTAATAGATGAACGCCCCGAAGAAGTTACGGATATGGCAAGAAGCGTAAATGCTGAAGTGATTTCTTCTACTTTTGACGAACCTGCCGAACGCCACGTAAAAATTGCTAATCTTGTTCTTGAAAAAGCTAAAAGATTAACTGAATGCGGACATGATGTTGTTATTCTTCTCGACTCAATTACACGTCTTGCAAGAGCTTACAACACTGTTTCTCCTGCATCAGGAAAAGTACTTTCTGGTGGAGTTGAAGCTAATGCTTTGCATAAACCAAAACGTTTTTTCGGTGCAGCACGACAAATTGAAGATGGCGGTTCTTTAACAATAATTTCTACTGCTTTAATTGACACAGGCTCCAAAATGGATGAAGTAATATTTGAAGAATTTAAAGGAACAGGAAACATGGAATTGCAACTTGACCGTAAACTATCAAATAAAAGAATCTATCCTGCAATTGATATAACACCTTCCAGCACTCGTAGAGAAGACTTGCTTCTTGATAAAGAAACTCTTCAAAGAATATGGGTGCTACGAAATCATTTAGCTGATATGACAACTCTTGAAGCTATGCAATTGATACGTGATAAAATGAAATTTACTGAAACTAATGAAGAGTTTTTGATTTCTATGAATGGATAAAATTTTCGGAATTATTATTTTTTAAAACACATCAATTATTTCATCCTGTTTTCCACGAAAAACAAATGTGTCACCTTTTTTCAATTTATTAATAGTTTTATAAATTGGCGCCATTGGAGAGATTGCAAAGTAAATTTCATCGTCAATTTGAATTTTTCCTGCACTAATTGAAACAAATAATTTCTGCTCTTTTGTAATTATAATAGCGCCAAAAGAGACATATTCTTTTGCTCTGGACAAATCAATTTTTTTTATCACTTTTATTTCATTAGCAGCTTTTTCGAGTTGTCCGCCAAACAAATCTCTTTTATTGAGTAATTGAGCTCTATAAGAATCATACCTGTCTTTTGGTTGCCCATATTCATTAGCTCCTTGTTGTGCTTCATCCATTACATGCTGTAGATTTTCAACAATTTTATGCTGAATATCAAGACATTCATCAATTAATTTCTTCTTCAATTCTAATTTGCTCATAATCATTTTTCTTTATGACAAATATAATAATAAAAATTCTTGTTTACAACAAAATAATTATAATAATTTTGCTGAAAATAAAAATTAAAAAAATGGCTGAAAAAGAAAAACAATTAGTTTATTCAAAAGGTGTTCTAGAGATGATAACAGTTGCTAATGAATACTGTCTTTTTGTCGAAAGTGCTGAAAAATATTCTAAAGAAATAATTTTAGATTATCTACAAAAAATATGTCCGCTTTTGTATTTGAAAGGTTCATTATTGCCAGATATACAAGTTTCAGATGAACAAGAAAACGAACGTTATCTGACAGAAGAAAACTGGCTTAAAATTTTTAATGTTTTAAGAGAAAAATTCGACAATAGTGATGAATACTGGGAATTATTAGAAGACGAAATTGAAGGAGTTAAGCCTATTAAAGCAAGACTTTCGGATAATTTTGCCGATGTATATCAGGATTTAAAAGATTTTATATTGTTGTATCAAAAAAATTCTATTGCTGCCAAAGAAAACGCAGTTATGGAATGCAAAAAACAATTTGGAAATCATTGGGGAGAAAGAATTATTAAAGCTCATAAAATAATTCATGATATTATTTATAAGGAAAATTCGAATTTTGAAAACTAATTCTAAATAAGATTTACCAATTCGGCATTAAATCCAATAAACCGATAATATCTATTATTGTAAAAATTGTTTTTTTTCAAATATATGAAAAATAATTGAACTTTTTCTTGCATTATGAACATATGTTCATTATATTTGCAAAATATTTAGTATAACAAACAATAAAATTAACCAAAAAATAGGAGGTCAAAATGCCAAGAGGTGATAGAACAGGACCCAACGGAATGGGACCAATGACAGGAAGACAAGCCGGATATTGTGCCGGTTTTGACACACCTGGATTTAATAACAATTATTCTGGAACAAGAGGTGGTGGCTTCGGAAGAGGCAATCGTTTAAGATTCAGAGGTGGATTTCAAAACAATGCATACTCTGTACCTGAATATCCAGATGTTTCCGAAAAAACAATTCTTGAAAACGAAATAAAAATGTTGAAAGAACAATTAGATTCTTTTGAAAAAAAATTGTCGGACATTCAAAATAAATAAAATTATTTTGTTTTATTTTATAATTGTTTAGAATATATTTATTTTATGAGAAGACAGATGCAAAGTGGAAGGACTGAAGGTGGAAGAGGTCGTAGAATGAAAAATAATTCCGGAGCTGGCAATCAAGGAAACTGTACTTGTTTAAACTGCGGGACAACAATAAATCATAGTCGCGGTGTTCCCTGCCAACAAACAAAATGTCCAAATTGCGGGAATTTAATGACAAGAGGAAATAGTCAGCAAACTGAAGTTTCAATAAACAACAAAGTAAATGCATCTGAGTTTCCACAAATAGATGCAAATATTTGTAAGGCTTGCGGAATTTGTGTTGAAAAATGCCCTACTCAAGCAATAGAAATTAAAGCAGGGAAAGCTCGAATTCAAACT
>CAYLPA010000199.1:0-5348 GCA_964385385.1 uncultured Saprospiraceae bacterium
AGGTTTTTAACTCTGAATTTTTTTGACCCCATATTTTTTTTAACACTATTAATTGTAGCAGAAATATTGATAATTGCACTTTTGTGGCCGGGAGGAATATTAACTAACCAGTCACCATTCTTATGGTCACGTTTTATTGTACCGCATGATATAGATGCTGCCAAACTTTCGTTTGGTATTCCAGACATTAAGATTGAAACCGGATTATCGACACCAATATAAAACACATTCATTTTTTTTGCTGAAATAGTATATGAAGGTCTAGCAACAATATATTCACCTTCGAAATGATAATCTTTTACAAAACCGGTATTTGATTTCGTTCTTACAAAACCTGCATATTTTTTTATTCCTTCCGATCTAGCTGGGAAATTAATATTTATTTTCCCGGCTTTATTGTCAAGTTTTATAGCTTCTTTATATTTTGCCGTCTGGAGATAGTCAATGTTTTGCAAATAGTAAACATCAGGACTTTGGCTTGTATCGTAAGCAGCTACAATTACTTCGGCATCATATTCATCTCCAATAAAAACAAAATTACTTTTGGGAACGATCTTCGCTTCAATTCTTTCAAACTTAAAATCACCTTGCCCAATTGATCTATGTAGCAAATTAACAACTTCGAATTCTGCATTATAAACATCTAAAACAATTTTACTCAAAATTGACATAACTGCAGCAATAACAGTATTATCAAAAAAATGTAACTCCCAGTTTTGCTCTTTACCGTCTGCATCATAATAAGGACCATCTGTCTCAAGACCCAAGTTAACAATAGCTGAATCTTTCGAATCAATCAATTTGAGCATTTCCTGACGGTACTCAATTATTTTATTTTTTAATTGACAAGCAACACCATTAGAGGCATTATCCCTATTTCCAATAAAATAGTTTGTGGTTATATTGTTTTCGTCTTTCTTCTTGATATCTTTAGTGGGAATAAATTTTGCCAATTCAATAGGAACATCTTCAGTTTTTGAAATTATTTCATATCGAATGTTAAGAATATAATTAACCATATCATTTGAAAGTTTTTTTGCAATTTGTGCTTTCTCCCAGAATGGTTTTACTTTTTGTTGGTTCACAAGATAATTTATTTCAAAATTTTCATAAATATCCTTCAGCTTTTTTTCAAAATTTTCATTCGACAATATTATATTTTCATCCACAACAACAAATGCATTAATGACGTCTTTGGAAACATTTAAAGCTAATAATGCCGTCATGACTAAATACATCATGCCAATCATTTTTTGCCTTGGTGTTTCTCTTGCTCCTGCCATTTATTGTAAACCTTTATATTAAATATTGTCAGTTATTGAGTAATTGTGTATTGCACATATATTGTACTCGTACCGGACTTTAGTTTTGAATAATCATTTATTTTATATGAAAAAATAAGTTGGTGCCCTTCATATCTTCCCGTTCCTGTATAACAAGTACCAATATTATTTATCAATACGCGAGGCATATTTGTAACACGCATTTTCCCCGAAGGAATTCCGGTTCTGCTTTTGCTCATGCCTTTATAAGGAACTGCTTCCACTTGTAACTCCAGTCCATTAGGAATAGTACCTGATACAAGCTGAATTGAAATTGATATACTTGGATCAGACTCTTGTACTATGGTTGTATAATTAAGCCATTGTGAATCGTCAGTTATAATTTGTTTAGGTGCGCCAGTAGAGAAGCCACTTAACATTTCCATATATATTGGATTTCTATTGCTAAGTGAAATTCTGTTTTGTGCATGCAACAAACAGCTTATTAACAGCAATAATATCGAGAAAATTATTCTTGTTTTATTCATTATATTTTTATTTTAATATTTGCCTTGAAATTTTATCTTTCGTGATTTCTTTTTTATAATAACATCAATATTTTCAACTTGCTCCGAAACTATGATTACATTATATTCATCGGTAAGTAGTTTGTATCCTTGTGGTATCCCTCGATCATAAATTTTAATTTTCCATTGCCCCGGCCTTAGGTCATCAAATTGGAAAGTCCCATCTTTTTTTGAAAAAATTCTAAACACTTCATTTCCATTGCTTACCTCAATAATCAAACTAAATAATTGTTCTTTTGCCGGAACAAAACCTTTCTTACCAATATTTACATCTTCATCAATAACTAAATTACCTTTAATGTTTCCTGATTTTGTTAACACCACATCAAATAAATACTTCTTCCCGGGAAGTATTTCTATTTTATAAGGTCCCGGTATTTCGGCAATAGAATTTAGTCCTGATTTAGAATTATCCATAAATAAAAAATGCGTTCCTGTTTTAACAAAAGGAAACTCAAATTCACCATTTTCATCAGTAATAGCAATATTACCGGCGAGAGTAAATAAAATTCCTTCAATATTATCCACACCATTGTTTATTACTTTGCCCTGAAAGCTACCGATATCTTCTCGTCTGGAAACTGGTGTATTTAAAGTGTAAGTATAGTTTATACTAGCAATCAGTTGTTTATTGTTGATTTGATTTTTTCGAATATTGTAATTTACATCTACTCTTAACTCATTGTTTTTATTCATTTTGTATTTGGCATTAAAAGCAAGTAAGCTCCTGTCTCTATAATATTCCGCCAACTCATAATTGTTTTGGTATTGTAATACAAATGTTATTTTCTTGTTGCATTTGGCATTTATTGTACCACCATAAAAAAGCCTTGTCATATCTTGAGTAAGGTATTGTTGACTTCCCAAATAACTAACAAAAGCTTTCGCAAATATATTTTTATTGATTTTGTATTCTAAAGATAAATGACTGTTTATTACACTTTTTATTTCACCTTTTTGTTGTTGTAATAAATTATTTGTTTTACCATAGGCTCCATAAATCTTTATTCCAAATCGTTTAATTTTACTCTGAAGTGTCAGTCGTGCTGTATTTTCTTTATAATTAAATTGTTTTGGAATTCTCATATCCTCTCTTCCGCTCATGTTAATTCCAATACTTATGCGATGATTATAATTAAGTGCATAACCGATTGAAAAATTAAGATTATCGCTAAAAGGAGCATTTGCATACATAGTATCAAGGGCAATATTGAAATGGTTGAAATTGTAATTAGCAGATAGATTTACTTTTTTCAAAATCGTAGTACTTAAACCTGATGAAATATAGCGTGAATTTGATAAATAACCTGGAAAATCTTTATCTGCCATTGTGTAGTTGAAAAAAGCTCTGGATTTGGAATATTCGATTTTAAGGGCAGTTGAATAAGCTTTGCTAATTTTTCCATTTACTATTCCTGAAGCATACTCAAGTTCAATATTTCCCCATGAAAATGGTTTTGCTTCTCCTGAAACAGTAAATAGTTGAGCAGTACTATCAGTTACAAATTTTTTGTTAAGATAACCGGTATTTATTCGAAACTTTTTACCAGGGAAATAACTTCCGAATACAGAATATAATCGTTCTATATCGGGATAAAAACGGGGATAATTAATAAATGACCCAATACTGGTTTTTTTAAATTTATGTTCATATTCAATGCCCCTGCCACTTCTTGAACCTTCGGTCAAATTACTAAGACTGTATGAATTATCGCCAACTACTGCCTTTGAATGCAATGAAGAGTATTTAAAATAATACTCATCAGTTGTTCCAAGAATTGGATTTCCTTGCCGATTCGGTCCTCGTAAGCGAAAGTCAATAGCTCTCTTTTTACTTTTAGATATAAAACCTGCACCTTTTATATTGAACATGGCTCCGTATTTTCTATCACCAAACTGATTATCTGTAACAAGAAGTCCTGAAATTTTAATTGGAATTCGATTGTATTTATCAAATTTTATTTTGCTTGTAGGAATTACATCAAAAATACATGAAGCATTACTTTTTGTTTCCAGGTTTTCAATAATTGAAGCTGTCATGCTAATGCTATTTCTTGCATAATGTATAATGTCTTTAACAGTAGTAGCGAATACCTTGACAAAAAATATAGAATCAGGAGCTAAGGTAAAAGTTCTGTTTTCTATTACATTAATGTTTACTATCACAGCCTTTATATTTACTTCAACATTAGATAGATTCTGTAGCATAAATTTAACACTCACTGTGTCTCCTGAAAATACATATTTAGGAACTTTCATTGGTTTTAATAAAATTGCATATCTCGGCTTTACATAAACAGGTATTATAATTGTACCAATTTTGATATTTTCCGATTTGTCGAAAGCATCAATTTCAATAAAATAATCACCTACCAAGGTGGACTCCAGAGTATAGAAACTTAAAATTTTCAATTGTTTACTTTCTTCTTCAACAATAACAGATGTATAGTCTGTTATTTGACTCCAACCTTTAGGTAAGTTAGTTTTAAGATGGAATTCTTTTGCAGTATCGGAATTATTAATCAACATAATAACTATATTAGAAGTTGTACCGGGAGTTAGTTCAATCTTATTTTTATTAATTAGTTGAATATCCAGATCGCCATTCCCGGCTAGAACTGTAAGTGAAATTAACAGACATGATGTAAATATTGAAACAGTTTTCCACATTTACACTCCTTCCTTCATTAATTTATTACAAATAAATTGCGTAAAGTTTTTTGTGAATGTTGAATACCTATGGCATTTACTGACTTTTATTATCAGCCTATTAGAAGAATAGTGTGTATTCTAATCCGAAAACATCTTCTTCTGATCCAGCAGCAACTATTACAGTCTTATATGTTTTCTCACTTTCAATTCCTTCAAGATTAAACCTGAAACGAGATGAAGTTGTAGGGAAAAGACCTTTTTTAGATGCTTTTATTACTTTCACAGATTGTCCTTCTTCATCAAACAATTCAATTGATACTTCGGGGACTATATAATGGTCACCAGTGTTTTCAATGTCAATTGCTAAAAACAACTCATCTCCTTCGGTAACTAAGGTTGGTTCTAAGAATTTTAATTTGCCAACACCCTTATCTGCAATTTCTGTGATTAATTGTACGGCATAACGTGTTACAGTGCTTATGTTTAATTCACCGGGTTGATGCGGGTCAATGGGAATAACTCCTTCAACCATTAATACACTCCAATAAGTACCTTTAATGCTATCGCTTTTTGGTATCGAAATCTCATATTGAATGTAAATTGTTTGTTCTCCTTTTACTATTACAGTTTTTGGGCTATATTTTATCCAATTAGCATTTGATCGATTATGCGTAACAGGCTCATCATAAAACGTGAAATCTTTATAATTATAAAGCAATTCAGTTTGATAGATTTTTACTTCCTGTTCAAACTTGTCACTATTATGTATTTTAATTTCACCTTTATAAACATCACCTTGCATTCCTTTGTGAATATGTCTTAAACTTCCTTCTATTTCAATTGAAGC
>CAYLPA010000200.1:0-5336 GCA_964385385.1 uncultured Saprospiraceae bacterium
GCAGCTCCAATCAATGGATTAATTTTGTTATCTCCTTTAAGAAATAAATTCATTCCTTTGGCAAACATTAATCCTCCTGCAGTAGCAACCATAAATGAAAGTGCACCTAAAACAAAAATTAATATTGAAGTATCCTTTAAAAATACATCTGCCTGTGTTGAGGCACCAACAGTTAATCCTAACAAAATTGTAACAATATCTATCAAGGAATTTCGTGCTGTGTCGGCAAGTCGTTTCGTAACACCACTTTCTTTCAAAATATTTCCAAAGAACAACATACCCAGCAATGGCAATGAACTTGGTGAAATAAATGCAGTTAATAACAATCCAACAATTGGAAACAAAATCTTTTCAAGTTTAGTAACCGACCTAGGCGGTTTCATCTTAATTTTTCTTTCTTTTTTTGTTGTTAGAAGTTTCATGATAGGAGGCTGAATAACAGGAACCAAAGCCATATAAGAATAAGCAGCAATAGCAATCGGACCTATTAGATTTCTCACAGTTGTTCCATCGGGTAAAATATTTATTCCGTTAGCAAGTTTCGAAGAAAGAAAAATTGCAGTTGGTCCGTCAGCTCCTCCAATAATTCCTATAGCACCAGCTTCAGATGGATGAAAGCCAAGAACCAATGCTCCAAGAAAAGTTAAAAATATTCCAACTTGAGCAGCAGCACCTAAAAGCATCAATCTTGGATTTGATATTAATGACGAAAAATCAGTCATCGCACCAATACCAAGGAAAATTAAGGGCGGATAAATACCTGAAGTAACACCAAAATACAAATAATTCATTACACTACCTTTTTCATAAATTCCTAATTTCAATCCGGAATGTAATAAAAAGGGAATATTCCCAATTAATATCCCCACTCCTATGGGAATTAAAAGTAGTGGTTCATAATCATATTTTATTGCTAAAAAAATGAAAAATAATCCAACTAAAATCATAATTATATGACCTAAAGTTGCATTTCTAAAACCAGAATATTTGAAAAAATTCTTTACACCACGAACGGCGGCTGAGTTTTCAAAACCATCGGAAGTAGTTGTTTTATCTAAGGTTGTAACTTGTGTTACTTTTTCGGTTTTAACAGTGCTGTTAGTATCTTCTATGTTAATAAAAGAATAATTCACAAAACAAAGTATTGAAATTATTGCTATTACAGTTAAAAATTTTCTTTGTGCCATGATTATCCAATTTCAATTAATACATCACCTTGAAGAACACTTGAACCAACCGAAACTTTAACAGATTTAATAGTACCTTCTCTTTCGGCTTTCACAATATTTTCCATTTTCATTGCTTCCATCATCAAAAGGTTATCATCAGCTTTAACTGTATCACCTTCCTTTATAAATATATTCATAATATTTCCAGGCAAAGGAGCTGTTACATTATAACTGCTTTGTTGAGTTTTTTTAATTTTATCGGCATTGACAGGAGTTTGAACTTCAGAACGAACAAGTGTTGGAGTTTTAGATAATTTAATATCATGTTCAACTTCTACATTATAAAGTGTTCCATTAATTTCAATTTCAGCATTATAATCTTTAAAGTCCTTTATTTCAACTTCATACTTATTCCCTTTAATTTTAAACTTGAATTTTTTCATTTTATTAATTTTTATCTTCTGTACATTATATTTAAACCATAAATTTTTGAATTCCAGGGAGAATATGCTTTATGGATTTTTTTTATAGTAATTATTCTACTTTCTTCATCGTGCATTTGATTGAAGTATAAATATATCGCCATGCTAATAGCAGCATTTACTTCACCTGTAACACATAAACCCTCATCTTCATGTAATTCTTTACCTTCTCTTCTAAGTCGTTGTCTTATATTAAGATTAATAATTCGGGGAATATTATTAAATACAAAATATAATAAAACCAAAGAAAAGAAAACAATCAAATAACCAACAAGAGCAACAATAATTTCATTGTTAGTTATATTGGAAAAATTAAATTGTATAGCGTTTTCTATCATAATTAAATTTTTTAATATTATTTACTTATCCATTTTTGTTGGATAGATTTAATTTTTCATTCATTAATTACAAAGGGATATTTCCATGTTTTTTTGCAGGAATATAATCCTTTTTAGTTGATAACATTTGTAAAGCTCTGATAGTTCTGAATCTTGTATTTCTCGGTTCAATAACATCATCGATATATCCATATTTTGCAGCTTCGTATGGATTTGAAAATTTATTAATATATTCTTTTTCTTTCTTAGCAATATATTTTTTTCTTTCATCCATATCTTCAATTTGTCTTATTTTTTTTCCTTCCAACACTTCAATAGCACCCTTATGTCCCATAACAGCAATTTCGGCTGTAGGCCAAGCATAATTAATATCACCACGGAGTTGTTTTGAACTCATAACATCGTGTGCTCCACCATAAGATTTTCTTAAAGTAATTGTAATTTTAGGTATTGTAGCCTCAGCATAAGCATACATTAATTTAGCACCATGTAAAATAATACCGCCATATTCTTGAGATGTTCCCGGTAAGAAACCCGGAACATCAACCAATGTAACAATAGGAATATTAAAAGCATCACAAAATCTTATAAAACGTGCAGCTTTACGTGATGCATTTATATCAAGTACTCCAGCAAGAAAATTCGGTTGATTGGCAACTATTCCAACTGACATACCATTAAATTTAGCATAGCCAATAATTATATTTTTAGCAAAATCTCTGTGAATTTCCAAAAATTCATTTTTATCAACAATAGAGTAGATAACATCTTTAACATCATAAGGTTTATTAGGATTGTCCGGAATAATATAATTTAGTTCATCATCAAGGCGGTCAATAGGGTCAAGACATTCAAATAAGGGAGGTTCTTCGAGATTATTCTGAGGAAGATAGTTTAATAATTTTCTTATCAACATTAGCCCCTCAGTTTCAGTTTCAGAGACAAAATGAGTAACACCGGATTTTTCACTATGAACTTTGGCTCCGCCTAATTCATCAATTGTAACAACTTCGCCTGTTACAGATTTTACAACCTTAGGACCAGTTAGAAACATATAGCTGTTTTCTTTTGACATAATAACATAATCTGTTAAAGCCGGAGAATAAACAGCACCACCGGCACAGGGTCCAAAAATTGCCGAAATCTGTGGTATAACACCTGAAGCAAGAATATTTCTTTTAAATATTTCTGCATAACCGCTTAAACTTTTAACCCCTTCCTGAATTCTGGCTCCACCACTATCGTTAATTCCAATAACAGGTGCACCTACTTTCATTGCCATGTCTAAAACTTTACAGATTTTTTGAGCAAACATTTCGGATAATGAGCCACCGAAAATTGTAAAATCTTGGGAAAATATATAAACCACTCTCCCATCAATAGTACCATGTCCGGTAACAACTCCATCGGAAAGATATGCTTCTTTGTCTAATCCAAAATCATGTGTTCGATGTGTAACAAACATATCAAATTCTTCGAAACTTCCCGGGTCAAGCAAAATATCTATTCGTTCACGTGCAGTGTGTTTTCCTTTTTTATGTTGCGAAGCTATTCTTTTTTCTCCGCCACCTATTCTGGCTTGTTCTCTTTTATCCAAAAGAACTTTTATTTTATCATCAATTGCCATGTTAATATTTTTAAATTATAAATTTCTGTTATTAGTCATTCTGTTATCATAATAAATATTTAATCAGTTTTTATAATAGTATGAAAATTGAATAACCATTTTAATTCTTACTTTTTTTCGCACAACTCAGTCAAAACACCATGAGTAGATTTAGGATGAAGAAACGCAATATCAAGACCTTCTGCTCCTTTGCGTGGTGTTTTGTCTATTAATCTTACTCCTTTTGTTTCGATTTCAGTTAAAGCATTTTCAAGTCCTTTTACTGCAAAAGCAATATGATGGACTCCTTCACCTTTTTTTTCTATAAATTTTCCTATCGGTCCTTCCGGGTCAGTTGATTCTAACAATTCAATTTTGGTTTGCCCAATAAGGAAAAAAGCTGTTTTCACTTTTTGTTCTTTTACTTCTTCAATGGAATAACATTTGAATCCAAAAATATCTTCATAATATTTAATGCTTTCTTCAAGATTTTTTACTGCTATTCCGATGTGTTCAATATGAGATGGATTCATAAATTGAAATTTTTTGCAAAGGTAATTTTCATAAATCTTAATTAAAAGGATATTTCAATAAAATTTTATTAAAATATTCTACAAGATAATAATTTAAATGATGTAAAATTAAAATGAAGAAATATTTTTCTTAAAACATTAGGATTCCCCCTATGGTTTAAGAAAATAAGCAATTAGGATTCCAAGATAATTTCCTATTGCATAGCCCACTAATCCTGTTGTTAAACCTGAAACAAGAATTTCTCGGTTTTTTAATACACTGGAAATTGGTGCTACCATAGCCGGACTAAAAATTGCTGCTGTTGAAGTTATAATCACTGTGTCTGCATCTATTCGAAAAATCCATGCAAGAAAATAATGTAATAAAACTGAAGATGTCATTACAACAGCTAAAAATAAAAATATTGTTGAACTGTTATTTATTAATTCCCTAAAATCGGCGAGACTTCCAATTGCAACACAAAATACCAGTAAAAGATATTCGCCCAATTCAAAAGAATAATTCAGTTTTTTAATTTTATTAGAAAATGAACTTGCAATTCCTAATGTTGTTACGGTTAAAATAATAATAATTACTGAAATGTTATTTTTTATTAAATATGACAAGCCAACACCAATTAATAATATTAAAACAGAAATGCCACTTGAAGTTAAATAATCCTTAATTTTCTCGGAAGTTTTCTTCTGATTTTCAAGATTCATTTCCTGGATTTCTGAAGCTTTATATTTTGATTTAAATGATGGAAGAAATTTCAATAATAGACTTTGAGCAAAAGTCATCAGGAAAATCAGGTAGATGCCGCAAATAAACAAATCTCCTGCGTTTAAAAGAATAAAAGTTTCTTCATTAACATTAAGTGACAAACCAATTGCTGACATGTTAGGAGTACCTCCGGTATAAACTCCTATCAACATTCCTGCAATTTTCCATGATTCATTATTTGTGTCTGAAAAAAAATGAAAAGCAATAAGTGTGGATATTGTAACACTTATGACACATAAAAAAAATGAGAGAACAGTTGATTTAGCATATTTAAGCCATTTGACAAAATCTGTTGAAAACAATAAAAGAGGAATTGCTAAAGGTATGGCGATTTTAGAAATTGTTGTTGCCAAAGAATTATTTACTTCAAAAAACGAAACATTTGCAAATAATAAACCAACGGCATAACAAAGAATAACAGGGCTGAGCCATTTGAATATTTTAA
>CAYLPA010000201.1:0-3102 GCA_964385385.1 uncultured Saprospiraceae bacterium
AAAAACTTTTTTCCCTTTATTTTTGCCTGTTCTATAAGTTTGATTTTGAAGTTTAACAATTAAAGAACTGGCGTTTTCATCTTCTTTTTTATAATCAACTTGATTTAGCACTCCTAAAGTTCCTACAACAATTTCTTTTGCTGCAACGCCTGTTAATATTCCAACAGATAATTTCCAGTCAAAACCCAAAGGTCTCATAACCGGCTCAATAAAATTTCCTAATTGCCCGATATAGGATTTTTCTAAACGCATACTTTCTTTTTCTAAAAGTATTTTTTTTGTTTTTTGAATTTTTGTTTTTTCTAAAGATTTTATTTCTTCTTTATTCTCAACATTAGTGCTCCTGATTATTTCATCGTATTCTTGGGTTGTTTTTGTAATCAATGAATCATAATCTACAGAGGTATTTACTTCTCTTGGAAAATATCCTAATGCCCAGATAATTATTGATGCAATAAGAATTATTCCGCCGATTTTTTTCAAATATTCTTGAACTCTATACCACATGTGTTTTACTGATGTTCGTAATGTTGGAATACGATAGGGGGGGAGTTCCATAACAAAAGGGATATCCTTTTTTTTGAAAAATAAGTTTTTGAAAAGCAAAGCCGTAATAATAGCTACTAAAACACCAATCACATACATTGAAAATAATATTGTTCCTTGATATGAAACAAAAAAAGCACTGATAAACAAAATATAAACTGGTAGTCTCGCACTGCATGACATAAAAGGATTTATAAGCATTGTAATTAGTCGGTCACGACGACTTTCAATAATTCTTGTTGCAAGAATTGCAGGAACATTGCATCCAAAGCCCATTAGCATTGGTATGAATGATTTGCCATGAAGCCCGATTTTGTGCATGGCTTTATCCATAATAAACACTGCTCTTGCCATGTAGCCCGAATCTTCCATTAATGAAATGAAGAAAAATAATAACATTATGTTGGGTAGGAAAATAATTACTCCACCAACTCCACCAACAACACCCTGAATTAATAAATCTTTAAATATTCCTTCAGCCATAAGATCATTAATGAAACAAGATGTGATTTCAATAAGATTTTCTATCCATTTCATTGGATATTCTCCCAACTTAAATGTTAGGAAAAAGGTCATCCACATTAGAAAAATAAAAACAGGTATTCCCCAAAATTTGTGTGTTATAAAGGAATCAACTATATCGCTTTTTCTTTTTCGTTTTTTTGTACTTGGTTTTAAGGTTTCTTTTAATGCTCCTGCAATAAAACCATATTTTGCATCTGTTATTAAGGTTTCACTATCTTCTTGCAATGCTTCTTCAATCCTTGAAATTTCTTTTTTGCTTGTTTTCAGAATTTCTTCGTGATTTTCACATACTCTGATTCTTTCCTTCGATGCTTTATCTTTCTCTATTAATTTTATTGCAAGAAATCGTGATGAGATTTTATCAGTTAAAAAATAGTTTTTTGGAATTTTTAGTTTTTCTTGAATTGCTTTAATTGCTCTTTCAATACATTTTCCATAGTTTATATGAATATGCCTGACAGTTTCGTCTTTGTCTTCGAATACTTCAATAATTTTTCGCAATAATTCATTTATACCTTTACCTTTTGAACCTATGGTTGGGATAAATGGTATTCCAATCATCTTTCCCAGAAGCTCATAATTGAAAATATCACCTTTTTTTTCAAGTTCATCAAACATGTTCAGGGCAACCACAACTTTGATGTCCATATCAATAAGTTGAGTTGTCAGGTAAAGATTTCGTTCAAGATTCGAAGCATCAATAACATTAACAACAATATCAGGAACGGATTCAAATATATGTTCTCTTACGAAAAGTTCTTCAGGTGTGTAGGCAGTAATTGAATAAGTGCCGGGTAAATCAAAAACATTAAATGTATAATTGTCTAACTTGAATTTAGCTTCTTTTCCTTTAATCGTAACTCCTCCGTAGTTTCCAACACGTTCTTTTGAGTGGGAAGCATGATTAAAAATTGTTGTTTTCCCTGAATTAGGATTCCCAACAAAAGCAACATTTATTATTTTCTCTCTTTTTTTGGCAACACTTTTTAATAGATTAGAATCAATGACTCCATTGTATTTTCTTTCTTCAATTTTCTCTTTTATTACTTCAATCAATTTTGCTTCGCTATTACGTAAAGTAACATTATATCCCATTATGTTATATTCAACTGGATCTTTTAATGGGGCTTTTTTTATAACGGTAATTTCTTGGCCTGAAACAAATCCCATTTCAAGTATCCTTTTTCTGAATGCACCTCGCCCTTTTACTTTCGTAATGATAGCTTTTTCACCCTTTTTCAACTCGAATAGATTCATTTATTATCTTGCTTTATTTAGATTGAGTATAAATAAATGCAAATATAAAACTATTTATTAAACGAAATATTAAATTTGTTCTTTCTTGTTAATTATTTTTATAATTTTGGATAAAATATATTTATCTGAATTTATTTATTTTTCATGATTAAAAATAAGAACAATCCTAAAGATAATATTTTGGAAGAAAAAAATAGTATTAATGTTCCTGAAATTTATGAAGTTCAAAAGGACAATCCAATAAGGAGTTTGTTGAAAACTTTTAGCTGGAGAATTATTGCAACTTCAACAACTTTTTTAATAAGTTATATTGTATTTAGATATGCTGAACAAACTATTATTAAAAGTCTTGAAAACGCAACATATATTGCAAGCATTGAATTTATTGCAAAATTATTATTATATTATATTCACGAAAGATTTTGGACAAATGTAACATGGGGAAAGAGATGGGAAAAGAATAAAATGATAAGGATGTTCAAACTTAGTTTTATTAAAAATAAACGCAGGTAAATAAATATAAAATATAAAAAACTTATATTTGCGGAAAATTAATAAAGCAACCATATAATTGGCTCCGTAGCATAACTGGATAGTGCACCTGATTACGGATCAGGAGGTTGGGGGTTCGAATCCCTTCGGAGTCACAAAAGAAGTCTGATTAACTATTGTTAATTGGACTTTTTCTTTTTAAATCGTAAAGCTTGCTTTTAAGTATTAAGAAAGGAAAAGGACAAAATGAGCGAAAGCGAATTCAGACTTTATGCTTGTAAG
>CAYLPA010000201.1:3202-5312 GCA_964385385.1 uncultured Saprospiraceae bacterium
TTTAATCTTTGAATTCTCAAATTCTTTAAGCTTAAACATTACAATATGTATCATCATAATTTCTATTTCTAATTTCTAATACGAATCAAGGGTTATGAATGTTCTTGCCACAAAGGCACTAAAACACAAAGATTCAATAAGTTGCAATTTGTGTTTTTATATTGTCTTTGTGAATATTTTTGAGTCTTAGTGGATATAAAAAAATAAGTTAAAAAATCTAACCCTTTATTCGCATTTCTAATTTCTAAGTACCAAATAATATAATTTTAAACAAAATCGAAATTTCAAACTAATAACAATTCATTATCCTTGTTATTGTTTTGTAAGTTTTATAGGTAGAAAAAAAAATTTTGCTATAAAAGTTTTTAAAATAGAATAAGATTATTTATTATTCCTTAAAACCCTTTTTTTGATATGTTGTATGTGTCCACGACCAAGTGCTTTTATTTCACATCCAAGTTCAAAATAACGTTTGATGTCTTCATCAGAAAGAATACCAAAACAATCGATAATTGCAATTGGACAACCAGCCCATTTTACAATATCTTCAGGGTTAAGACTAAGATATTCTTCGTGGGGAACAGCAAGAATTAATGCATCAATACCATTTATTGCTTGTTCAAGATTTTTTTGAACTTTAATATCTTTTAATGGCTCCTGATGACGGAAAAAACGTTTCCATGAATGAGCAGGGTCATAATAAGTATCTTGTTCTTCAAGTTCGTACCAAATTTCAACGTAAGGGTCGTGAACTTTAATATCAGCACCCATCTCTCGAATTCTTCTTGCTACTATTTCGCTTCCGCTATATCTTGTGTCACCAACATCTTGTCTGTAGCTTGCTCCGCAAATAAGAACTTCACTTCCGGAAATATATTTGTCAATATTTCTTAAAGCATCTCTTGTTAGCTCTGCAACGTGCAATGCTCTTGTGTCATTAATATCAATAGCTGTAGGAGTTATTTTAAATAATTCATCTCCATCATCAAATGCAAGAATATGTTTATATGCCCAATATCCTAAACCACCATCTTTAGGTAAACAATAACCGCCTATTCCTGGTCCCGGAAACATAATATTGCTATGAGTAGGTCGCATTTTTATTGCTTTAATAACCTTTGTAAGGTCAACACCATTTCTTTCTGCAAACAAACTCCATTCGTCAACAAAAGCTAAAATTGAAGCTCTATAAGAATTTTCAACAATTTTTGTAGTTTCCGATTCAATAGGACGGTCCATTACTGTTAATGGAAATTCTTTTGTGTTTAGCACTTCATGTAAAAATTTCTCTACACGAATTTTTGCTTCTTCATCACAACCTGAGCATACTCTCCAAAAATCACGAATACTTGAAACGTATTCTTTTCCCGGCATAACGCGTTCAAAACTGTGAGATAATAATGGAACAGAATTTATTCCTCGTTTTCTAAATGACTTTTTCAGAATAGGCCAGGCAATAAATTCAGTTGTTCCCGGAGCGACTGTAGTTTCAATCAGAACTAAACATTCTGGTCTCATTCTTTCGCCTATGGTTTTTATTGTTGCTTCTAAAGCAGCGATATCTGCTTTGCCGGTTTTCATATTGCCAAGGTCATTTTTTATGAAATCGCATTGAACATCAACAACAACAGTATCTGCAAGTTTTATGCAGTCGCTATTATATGTTGCCATTAATGTATGTTTCTCTTTGACAGTTCTATGAATTAACTCATCTACTTCAGGGTCATCTGCTTTTACTGACGATACTCCACGATTCAAAACAGGGATTTTCCAATAACTTCTTTTACTAGGTCTTTGGCAACCAATTACAAACTTACTTGCATTCCCATTTTCATCCTCTGTGTCAGCAACAATTGCAGCCATAACAACGCCTACAAATCCCAGTCCCATTACAACTACTATTTCTTTTCCTTCTCCTCGTGCTTTATCAACTAATTTTTCAAGACGTTCAAATTCTTGTTTGTATTCATCTTGTTTAGGAATCTCAAATTTTTCTCCTTCAGGTGTTACTGAATATGTTATTTTATCGTTTGTCATAATTCACTTCTCTTAATTTATTTTCTTAGATATTTAAAAACTATGCAATAATAATTAATTTATATTGAAATAA
>CAYLPA010000202.1:0-5308 GCA_964385385.1 uncultured Saprospiraceae bacterium
GACTAATGGTGCAGAGCATAATACAATAGAAAATTGCGTTGTTAAATCAATGGTAGTTAACTCAAGCTATGGCAGAGGAATTGTCTTATATTCAGGTTTAGTTAACCAATATAATACAATTAAAAATAATGTTGTTGAAGGTGGTTATTATGGTGTTTATATTTATGGGAGTGGTTCAAATTCAAGAGCTAGATATAATGTTATAGAAGGAAATGATATTTCAGGATTTCGTTATTACGGTATGATGCTTTATTATCAGGATTCAGTACAAGTAATCGGCAATTACATCCATGATGGAGTGTATTCAACTCAGTATGGAATATATACTTATTATATATTTGATGGTTTTCGAATAGAAAGGAATATTATAAAATTAAGCCCTAGCAGTTCCGGTACAGGAATGCGAATATATTATGCCAACTATAATTCTTATATAACTCCAACTACATTAGCAGGAACAGTTGCAAATAATTTTATAAGTATTACTAGTGGTACAAGCACTATGTATGGTATCTATGCATACTATTCTAATAAAGTGAATTATTACTTTAATTCTGTTAATATTTCCAGTGGAAATACATCAAGCAGAGCTTTGTATCAAGGGAATACAACTTCAAACGCATTTGGTCAAACCTTTATTAATAACATATTTAACAATAGTGGAGGTGGCTATGCAGCCTACTTCAATACTCCTGCAACTCTCGGAACCTTAGATTATAATGATTATTACACTACTGGCACTAAACTTGCTTTTTGGTCTGGAACTGGCGATATCTTAACTTTAAATGCTTTAAAAAGTACATCCGGTCAAGAAACGCATTCCTTATCTGTTAACCCGGGATTTATTTCTTCAACTGACCTTCATTTAGCAAACACTACCTTAGCTGGTACAGGAATACAGGTTCCAGGAATTATTTATGATATTGATGGCGATTTCAGAAACCCCGGTGCTCCCACAATCGGTGCTGACGAACTACCTCCTGTTCCAATAGATGCTGGAGTTATTAAAGTTCTATCTCCTACAATTTCTGAACCTGAGGGTGCATCTGTTACTGTTAAAGTAGTCGTACGAAATTTTGGTACAGATACAATTTTCGGAATGAATGTAAAATATTATATAAATTCCGGAAGCAATATTAATTATAGCTATACATCAACATTATTACCAGCAGATGTTGACACTATAACTTTCCCAAATATCACAATTACTCCAGGGCACAATCATTTATATGCATTTACAACATTGGTAAATGATACTAACACCTTTAATGATACTCTTTATAAATATTATTATGGAATCCCTATTCTTGACATGGGTGGAGTTGAATTACTCCAACCTGATTCCGGAGGTTGTTTCAATGCTTCAGAAACTGTTGAAGTAAGAATAAAAAATTATGGTTCTCAAGCTATAAATTTTGTTCAAAAACCTACAACTATTAATGTTAGTGTAACAGGACCTAATCCAACAACTTTAACTCCTGTAATTATTAATACCGGTAGTCTCTCTGTTGGAGCTACAAAAGATGTTATTATTACCTCTAATTTCAATATGTCACAAACAGGAATTTATACTTTTCATATTTCCACATCTGTAAGCGGAGATGGAGACACTTCAAACGACACAATAATTTCAAAAGGAATAAGTGTTTTTGCTACAGTTTCTACTTTTCCCTTTATTGAAAATTTTGAAAACTTTACCACAGGAACAGGTTCTTATAATCCAGGAACATTCACAAACGGATGGTCAGGCGAGCCTCATCAAAACAGTTCGGTTTATCAATGGAAAGTTAATAGCGGAACAACATCAAGTAGTGGAACAGGACCTGCTAACGACCACACAACAGGAACATCAACAGGAAAATATCTGTTCCCCGAAGCAAACTATGGTTCTTATGGAGCAATAGCATATCTTCTAAGCCCATGTATTGACCTTAGCAGCATGACTAATCCTTCCATAAGATTTTATTATCACATGTTTGGTTCGCAATGTAATACAATACGTATCGACGTTTTATATAATGGTGCATGGAATACAAGTGTAGGATATGTAATAGGACAACAACAATTAAGTGAAACAGCACCATGGAAACAAAAGGTTGTTGATTTATCAGGTTTTAACGGAATTGTTAGAATTAGATTCAGAGCTATTAAAGGTGGAGGCTATTATGGAGATATGGCTATTGATGATATTTACATTTATGAGCCTATTCAAAGAGATGTTGGGATAACAGGTTTTGTAAAACCAACAGCAGCTTTTTCTTCTGTCGGAACTTCTGAGCAAGTTGAAGTTACTATAGAAAATTTTGGATTAGATACATTGAAATCAATGAACATCGGCTATGTTGCAGGAAACTCTACTCCAGTAATTCAATCATGGACAGGTTCATTACCTCGTTATCAATCAACAACCTTCGCCTTTCAAGCACCATATTTTTCAACAGCCGGACAAGTTGATTTATGTGCATTTACTATGCTTCCAGGTGATGGTAATCCTAATAACGACACTGCTTGTATTGATTATACCGGAGTACCTGTATTTTTAGTACCATATTCAGATGATTTTGAGGGAATAAATTATTTTGTAAACGATGGCGGATTAAAGCATTGGGAACATGGCTCTCCGGGTGGTACATCAATTAACACACCTCACAGCCCAACAAATGTTTGGATGACAAAACTAAACACTAATTATGAGAATAATAGTTTCGATTTTCTTTATTCTCCTTTCTTTAATTTTACATATTCAACAAATGCTACTTTATCGTTCTGGAACAAATATGACACTCAAAACGGTAGCGATGGCGGTTGTATGCAATATTCATTAAATGGTGGTCAAACATGGAGTACTCTTGGAAGTCTTGGTGATACTCTTGGCACAAACTGGTACACTTCAAACGTTGGTGGGACACACTGCTGGAGTGGACAACAAAATTCATGGATAAAATCATCTTACAACCTTTCACAGTTTAATAATTATTATACTCCTATACAATTCAGATATATTTTCTTTTCAAACAATATTACCAATAATTATGACGGTTGGGCTGTTGATGATTTTTCTATTTCTTTGCCACAAATACCGTTTGACGCTGGTGTAATAGAAATTATTGAACCCTCAAGCTACACAACTCCCGGTAGTCAGGTGCAAGTAAAAGTAAAAATTGAAAATTTCGGTTCAAACACTCTGACATCAATTCCTATAGAATATAAAGTGAATACCGGTACTCCGGTTGCTGAAACTTGGACAGGAAATCTTACTACAGGAAACACGGTAATTTATACTTTCTCAACAACATTTACTGCTCCTACCTCCTATGAAGTATGTGCATACACAAAAGTAACAAACGACACCTACATTTTTAATGACAAAACTTGTAAAAATATTTCAAAAGATGTTGGCGTAACATATATAATAGAGCCAGCAACTCATTCAATCATTAATACTGATGTAAACATTATTGCAAGAATTAAAAATTATGGAAACGAAACCTTAACAAACTTTGATGTTTCCTATCAGGTTAATACTACTCCTGTTGTAACTGAAACATGGACTGGGAGTTTAGCTTCTGGAAATACAGTTGATCATACTTTTACTACCTCATATACTTCTCCTATGGGAATGTATAATTTATGTGTTTTTACAAACTTAACTGGTGATACAGGACCCGGCAATGATAAACTTTGTAAATACGTTATCGGAACTGTTGGTGTGAAAGATAAAGAAGCAACAGAGCTAACATTAGGACAAAATATTCCAAATCCGGCTACAGGAATAACACTTATTCCTTTCACAGTTCCCGGTCAGGGCAATATTTATTTTTCTATCAGAAACATTGTTGGACAAAAATTGCTTACTCAAAATCACAAAGTCCTTGCAGGCAAACATCAGCTTGAAATTGATATTAGTAAAATGCCGGCAGGTATTTATTTCTATTCAATTGAATTCAACGGAAAACGTTTAGTAAAGAAAATGATTGTGAATTAATAAAATAAGTTGTTATAGAAATCTAAAAAATTAATCTTTTATACAACGAACAGAACATCCATCTTTTTTTATATAATTGTTACAATAAACAGTGCCATCCCAGTAAGATAAGATGTAGCCCCAGGCGCCACCGGGACTGGCTGAAGAAGATGTCCACCAGAAAGCCCCATATCCAACTTCACTGAATGTGCCAATTGATGAACGCATGCCACCCGGAAGTGCAGTAAAACCAGTTTCGTTGGTAGCATCAGTGTTTGGACTATTCCAATGAGTTGTTCCTGTTTCTTTTAGTTTGCTACCGGCTATGCTATCACCTCCCAAATAATTAACTAAAGTTATCCAATCAGAATAGGTAGGTACATGCCAGCCTATAGGGCATAATTTTCCGCTTTCTACTGCAAGCCAGTTATACAATACTCCGTAATCATTATATTTTGTTTTATCATTATTATACCAGCAATACATCATAATATTTTCATTGGTCCAAAAATAATTGTCAGTAATCAGAGTAATTGCTGTAGCATCATTTAATTTAGTGGTTCTCAGATTTTCAACCATCCATACCTGAGTGCCTATAGTTACAGTGTTGTAAACGTTGCCATCAATATCAGTTACTGTTGCCCCTCTTGTTTTAAATGATATAACTTTACCATAGCCAATTCCAGCAATATTTTTTGCATAAGCTCTCACATAATAGTTTTTTTCCAGTGATAAACCTGAAATATTACTTACAAAGCCTCTGCCACCGGAATCATCAGATGTTCTACTGTTAGCAATAGTTGGGTATTTATTTGTACTCCAACAAACACCGCATGATAATATTTTTGTGCCACCATCAGAAGTAATATTGCCACCACATATTGCTGTGGATTGAGTAACACCGGTTACTTCTGTTGTTTGTAAAGTTGGAATTTGTTCACTTGGGTCCTGTTTATTAAAATCTTTTTCACAAGATGTTAAAAGCAGGGTACAAAAACCTGTAATAACTATAAAATTTATCCGGAAATTATTTTTCTTTTTCATATTATAATTTTTATGATTTTAATTGTTAGAATATATATTATGATTGATAAAAGTAAGATTAAAATCTTTAATTCCATATTAATATTTATCAAAAATAATAAGATTTGTGGGAAAATCAAAATTGTTTATTACTATTCGGTCTTTTGAAATTCTTCTTCTTATGAAAAGTTTTTCTTTTGGATTTTTGATTTCCTTCTCTCCATTCCGGTCCTTCACCAATTTCCTTTGGTGGTTGAAGTTTTGGTATAGTAATTTCTATCAATTCTTCAATCATTTTCAGCATGTGCATATCTTTTGGAT
>CAYLPA010000203.1:0-5300 GCA_964385385.1 uncultured Saprospiraceae bacterium
TTTCACACAAATTAAACCTTTTAATATTTATTTAGTCATAGATAATAAGTTATTTATAATACAAATAATTTTCTTTTATATGTTTTTTATGTTACAATTTGAAATCTTAATAGAAATTAGATAGGAATATTTATCATGAAAAAATTAATTCAAGCAATAATAATAGTTAGCCTAACTATTATTTTTTTAGATGGAACAAAAACTTATTCTCAATGTAAAATTCAGGCAACTGCAACACCAAATGTAATTTGTGCCGGTGATGCCGTTTCGCTTTCATCAACCGGAGGCTGCGGATATTTTTTTGAAAGTGATTTTAATTTGGGAATAATGGGAGCCAACTGGAGTTCATCAGCAGCAAACCCCGTTTTTACAAATCCTTGTGGAGCCGGACCTGTTGGTTTACACTGCTGGGTAGGAACAACAGCATCTACAATAAGAACTCTTGAAATAGCAAATCTTAATGTCTCTACAGGTAATTGTACTATTGAATGGGATATGAGATATGGTAGAGTTCAAGGTAGTGGACCATGTGAAGACCCTGATGCAGCAGGAGAAGGTGTTCATCTTCAATATTCAACAAATAATGGTGGAAGCTGGTCAGATTTTCCGGGACCTAATGTGCTTCCAATAGGAACTAATTCTACAACAGGTCCATTTATTACAACTACTCCTGGCTCAGGTGGATTTTGGGCACCTGTTTCAGGAGCATCAGCACAATCAAATCATCCTTTATATTTTTGGCATAGATATTCAAGCATGATACCTACTATTGCTTCAACAACTAATGCTAAGTTTCGTTGGGGTCAATTTGCTACCAGTTCTGCAGGATGGGATACCTGGGGTATTGATGAAGTAGAAATTGTTTGCCCTACAGGTGCAGCAAATATTCTTTGGACACCGGTGGGTGCTCCTAATGATACTCTTGATACAGTTTATAATCCAGGTACAATTTATTTACCACAACATCCCAATAATATTCCTTATGATACTTGCTTTGTTGTTAAAGTTTGTGATACCGTTAATAGCACCACAGATACAGTTTGTATTCATGTTAACCCAATACCTAATTCTGATTTTACTATTTCCGATACTTCTATTTGTGAAGGTGAAGTTTCAACAATTACTTACACTGGAACTGCAACTGCAAATGGAATTTATACATGGGATTTTGGTGGAGTTTCTCAAACTCAACAAGGACCTCACACTCACACTTTTTCTCCCGCAGGAACTCATTCTATTTCTTTAATTGTTAATGAACACGGCTGTATTTCTACTCCTACCATTAAAAGTATTACTGTGCACCAAACCCCAATGGTGAGCTTTTCTGCAACTCCAATGACGGGATACGAGCCACTTACTGTTGACTTTATCGATAGTTCTATGCCTAACATACAAACATGGAATTGGGATTTTGGTGATGGTAATACATCAACAGTTCAAAACCCAACCAACACATATATTAATAATGGTTCTTATGATGTTTCTCTTGATATTGTATCAGCTTTTGGATGTGCTAATAGTGCTTTAATATCTGGATTAATAACTGTATTGAACAATCCCGGAATTGATGAAAGTCCAAACGATTTTTCATTTAAAATCATTCCAACTGAAAGCAAAAATATTTTTACTTTACAAACTCTTGGCATTTCAGGAAAAACAGATATTAGAATTATTAATTGCACAGGACAGCTTATCAAATCTTTTAGTTTGAATATTAACTCATATAAATTTGAAAAATTAATAAATCTTTATGGATTAAATTCTGGGATTTATTATGTAAATTTATCAAATGAAAAAGTGAGAACAACAAGAAAAATATTTGTTCAATAAAAAAGTAATTTAAAATCTATAATGATATACATTTAAATTGAATTTATAATATTACTATAAATGCTTTTTATACTATAATTTAGAAATTTAATATTTTTATCATGAAAAAATTAATTCATGCAATAATAATAGTAAGTCTAACTATTGTTTTTTTAGAAGGAACCAAAACTTATTCTCAATGTAAAATTAAGGCAACTGCAATTCCAGATACAGTATGTGCCGGTGATGCCGTTTCGCTTTCATCAAAGGGAGGTTGCGGATATAATATGGAAAGTGATTTTAATTTGGGAGTAATGGGAGCCAACTGGAGTTCATCAGCAGCAAACCCCGTTTTTACAAATCCTTGTGAAGCCGGACCTGTTGGTTTACACTGCTGGGTAGGAACAACAGCATCTCCAATAAGAACTCTTGAAACAGCAAGTATTAATGCTTCTGTTGGAAATTGTCTTATTGAATGGGATATGAGATATGGCAGGGCTCAAAGTAGTGGTAGCTGCGAAGCCCCTAGTTATGTATCTGAAGGTGTTCATCTTCAATATTCAATAAATAACGGTTCAACCTGGACAGATTTTCCGGGATCTAATATGAATCCAATAGGGGCTAATTCAACTACGGCTCCATTTATTACTACTACTCCCGGTTCAGGTGGTTTTTGGGCACCTGTTTCAGGAGCAAGTGCTCAATCAAATAGCTCATTATATTTTTGGCATAGATACTCATGCATGATACCACCTGTTGCTTCAATTACTAATAGCAAACTCCGATTTGCACAACTATCATATAGTGTTGCCGGATGGAATACATGGGGAATTGATGAAGTTGAAATTGTTTGTCCTACCGGCGCTGTAAATATACTATGGACACCAATGGGTGCTCCTACAGATACAATTGATACCGTTTATAATCCTGGTACTATTTACCTGCCACAACATCCCAACAACATTCCCTACGATACTTGCTTTGTTGTTAAGATTTGTGATACAATATATAGTGCATCAGATACAGTTTGTGTTCATGTTAATCCAACTTCATCTTCAAAATTTATAATATTAAAAGATTTTTCATTCCTTATAATTCCAACAGAAAGTGAAAATATTTTTACTATAGAAACTCTTGGCATTTCAGGAAAAACAAATATTAGAATTATTAATTGCACAGGACAACTTATCAAATCTTTTGCTTTGAATATTAACTCTTATAAATTTGAAAAATCAATAAACCTTTCAGGATTAAATTCTGGAATTTATTATATAAATTTATCAAATAAAAAAGTGAGAACAACAAGAAAAATATTTGTTCAATAAAAAAGAGGAATTAAATTCAGGTGTTTATAAACTAAGAATAAGTACAGGTAGCAGTAGCGAGATAAAAAGTATTGAAATAATATAAAAATTAATCAATTATAGTCGGGGCTTGACTGAAAAGTCAAACTCCGACTATCAAAACAAAATTTAAAATGAAAAAACTCATCCCCTTAATTTTTGCAATTATCCTAACAAACACATGCTTCTCTCAGCATTATTCAAAATACACCAATCACTGGTATTTTTTTAAAAACGCCGGATTGGATTTTTCAAATTTTTCTCCTGTTGCCGATACAAGCGGAGCTATTAATGTTAATAATATTACAACTGGTTTTAACTCAGCTATATCCGATTATTATGGAAATTTATTGTTTTATAGTGATGGCTATCATGTTTATAATAAAAATCATCAGCAAATGCCAAATGGTTTTGGATTAAAGGGAGGAATTGATAATTCAGGCATGTATAGTGGATGGCAAAAAATTATTTTTCCCAAGCCCGGAGATTCTACATTATATTATCATTTTTTTCCTGTAGGATCTAGTTTTTCTGGTGATACTACAGCTTATTACTCGTTAATTGACATGAGTGCAGATAGTGGAAAAGGAGATGTTATATTAAAAAACATTCCTTTTATGAGTTCTTCAACAGCTAAAATGGGAGTTGTAAAACACTCTAATGGTGAATGTTACTGGCTAATACTTCACAAAAGATATTCCAATGCTTTTCATGCTTATTCGTTTTGTAGTAATATTGTAGATTCTATTGTTCCTGTTATTTCAAATGTAGGACAAATATATTCAAACAATTCTAAAAGTAGAGGGTATATATTGATAAGCCCAGACGGGAAAAAAATAGCAGTAACTACTGATATTTATAATTATTTTCTTGATACTATTCGTTTGGAAATATTTGATTTTAATGCAGCAACAGGAGTTATTAGTAATCAACTGATTATTCCCCGTGGATATTATGATGATTATTCTAATATTGCATTTTCACCGGATAGTAAAAAACTTTATGCAGCTAATGGGTATGCAGGTAATTCACTAATTTACCAGTTTGATTTAAGTGCAGGTAGCGATTCGGCAATAATTAATTCAAAAACTGTTATTGAATATACTGTTTCTGGTCGTAAATTTTGGTTTATGCAACTGGGTTTAGACGGGAAAATATATATTACAAGAAGTTATAATAATCCAATAAATGACCAATATCTCGGAGTAATCAATGAGCCAAATAGTCTTGGCATGGCTTGTAATTATGTTGATAATGGTGTATTTCTTGAAAATGGTCATTTAGGTCATGGTTTACCTTATTTTGTATCATCCTATTTATTACCACCAATAGAGTTTAATTATACGAATGTATGTTTGGGAGATAGTGTAAATTTTACATTATCAGATAGTGTTAGCTCGGTTTACTGGGATTTTGGAGATAGTTCAAGTGGCAATGCAAACTATTCAAATCTTGCTGCTCCAAAGCATTTTTATTCAACAGCGGGTATTTATACAGTAACAGCAAAATGTTTGCATTATGGCATGCACGATACAACAAGCCAAATTATTGTTATTTGTTTGCCACCAACAATTAACTTAGGTCAGGATACTATTATTGATAGTACAACAGTTTTGGTTTTAAATGCAGGTGCCGGCTTTTCTTCTTACCAATGGTCAACAGGCGACTCAACACAAACAATAACAATAAACGGCTCAAGTCTTAGTGGTGGTACTTTTCAATATATTGTAGAAGTAACAGACACAAACGGCTGCAAAGGCAGTGATACTATTTTGGTGATTAATGGCACGCCGGGGATAAAAGAAATAAATAAAAACACAGGAATTCTAATATACCCCAACCCAACAAAAGATTTTATTAACATAAAAATTGATGCCAAATTTCAAACAGCAAAATTGGAACTCTATAATTTGCAGGGACAAAGATTAATACAAAAAGAAATAACAGAACAAAAATTTGAATTGGATGTTTCTAAATTAAACTCTGGGATTTATAAACTTAGAATAATAACAGAAGTTAGTAGTGAGATTATGAGTATTGAGATTATAAAATGATTAATCAAAACAGTCGGGGCTTGACTAAAAAAAGTCAACCTCCGACTATCAAAACAAAATTTAAAATGAAAAAACTCATCCCCTTAATTTTTGC
>CAYLPA010000204.1:0-5292 GCA_964385385.1 uncultured Saprospiraceae bacterium
ATAAAAAATGGGGGGAGCTTTTTTTCAAAAAGTGAAGATTTTTAACAGCTTACCCTGAACCCAAATTTCTCCAACCTCATCAACTTTGCATTTTTCAAAGGTTTCAGGATTAACTAAAACAACTTTTGTATCTGTCCATGCATGACCGCAACTCACAAAACTCTGGCTATTTTCAGTTTCCTTTTCAAGAATTTTTATTTTATTTTTTTCAAGAGTAGATGAGTCAATATTAATATATTTTGGTTCCTCAGAATTATTTCCTCCCGTAACAATCAAAGTTCCTTCGGCTAATCCGTAGCATGGATAAAAAGCATTTTTTAAAAATCCAGATGTTTTAAATTTTTCTGTAAAGTTTACAAAAGTTTCTTTTCTGATAGGTTCAGCACCACAAAAAACATTATCCAGATTACTCAAATCATAATTAATTAATTCTTCTTCCGAAATTTTTTCGGTACAATAATCATAAGAAAAATTGGGAGCTCCAATTGATGTGCCTTTATATTTTGTTACTGCTTTAAACCAGTTTTCAGGCTTTTGCAAAAAGGCTACCGGAGGCATAAAAACAGTTGGATAGCCTGCATATAATGGTTGAAAAGTACAACCAATCAGCCCCATATCATGAAAACTCGGGAGCCAGCTTACAACAAGAGAATCGTGTTGTTTGTATTCAAAAGCTATTCTAATAAACTCCGAATTAGCCATAACATTTCCATGCGAAACCATTACTCCTTTTGGTGTTCCGGTTGAACCGGAAGTATATTGTAAAATAGCCAAATCATCAGGGACTAAATTTGGATTAAGCCATTCTTTCTCATTTTCAAGATTAATATCTTCAAAAATAATCCATTTAATATTTTTCAGACTTTCCTCTTCTGCAAAATTCCTGTCAATTAAATTATATATTGATTTTGTGGTCATTGCAATTGTTGCTCCCGAGTTATTTATTATCGACTGAATTCTGAAAAAGTTCTTGTTTCGACGTGGGGGATAAGCAGGAATTGCAATTGCCCCTGAATAAAAGCATCCATATAAAGATGCAATATACTCCATCCCGGCAGGGTATAACATTAAAACTCTATCACCTTTTTTTGCTACTTTTTGTATTTCTGCGGCAATAGCTTTCGCCTGATGGTCGAGTTTTTGATAAGAAATTTTTTCCTTTTCATTTTCACCATCTTCAAGAAAAATATATAATAATTCTTCTTTTTGAATTTCAGCCCTTCGCCTTAAAATGTCAGGCAGGGTTTTAAACTCTTTTGGTTCAATATTTTTCATTTGTTTGTTAACTCAATTTTATTATAGTATTTTGTTTTGAGGCCTAATTACTAATTGTTTTCTTTTATAAATGGATTTGCATCAAAATCTTTTAATCCAAAAACATCTACAAGATCTCTTTGAGGTCTGTCATTTTCAAAAGCAAGATTATAATATTGTAGATTCGATCCGTAGGACCAAATTCCTGCAACTGTACTTTTGGTTTTTTTCAAAGTACGTATAAATTTCTTCTTTAAAATTTCTTCATTATAAAGTTTATCCCAGTTGTTTTTAATTTCTTTCATCATAAACTTGGGCTCCATCAAATCGTGTTTAAAAACAACCTCAGCAAAATGATAATGTTGCCAATCTTCAGGATAATTATTAAGGATTATTTTATTTCTCTTTTTCATTCTGTTAAAAAGAACTGTACCCGGAAGTGGTGTTAAAATAGTAGCTTGTACTGCATCAATTTCGGCATTGTTAATGTAATCAGTTCGATGAGTCATTGATTCGGGTGTATCACTTTCCAGTCCGTAAATGAAAGCACCAAGGACAGCTATTCCGTATTTATGAATTTTATCAAATACTTTGTTATAGCTTTCTATACCCATTTTTACATTAAGCTTTTTATTCATTTCCTGAAGCTGATCAACTCTCTCGGATTCAATTCCAAGAAGCACCATTTTGCAACCGCTTTCAGCAGCCAGTTTTACGACTTCTTCGTTGTCTGTAAAATTCATCGACGCAGAGCAAAACCATTCAATTTTTATTCCCCGCTCAATTATTCCTTTGAAAAGTTCGATTGCCCGAAGCTGTGATTTTTTGCCGTAACCGATTATGTTATCATCAACAAAATAAACCATTTTATGCTCAATGGTTTCAAGTTCGTCAAGAACTTCATCTACCGGTCGCAGACGATAAGAATTTCCGTTAAATGTATGAACAGAGCAAAAATCGCAATTCATCGGACAACCTCTTGAAGTCTGAATGCTTGCAAATTGATAATCTTTGTGAAATAATTCACGTGCTGGCTTGGGAGCATTTTCCATTGATAAATGTTGCCCTTTATAAATTTTTTGCAAATTATCGTTTTCAAAATCATCAATTAAATTTTTCCAAACACTTTCAACCTCACCTATCACAACAGTATCAACATATTTTACAGCTTCATCCGAAACCATTGAAGCATGAATTCCACCAATTACTGTTGGGATTCCTTTTTCTTTATACATTTTTGCTATCTCATACGCTCTGGTAACACTAGAAGTTAAAGCAGTTAATCCGACAAGATCTGCATCTTGATATTCGAAATTATCGAAGTTTTCATCCCAAATTTCTACTTCCCAGTCATTGGGTGTAAGAGTAGCAATTATTCCCAATCCAATCGGAGGGTAAATAACATGCTTGTGAATTATTAGTCCTTTTCTACTTGAGTTTAAAGGATTAATTAGTAATAATTTCTTTGTTTTTTTTGCCATTTCTGATAATGATTCTTGCTGCAAATATAATTATTATGCGAGGATTATCAACCTTTATTGAGACGGATTCTTTTATTATTGTTGAAAAAATTCACAGTTGAGTTGAAAAATAGTTCCTAATTTGTGTCGACTATATTTGTAATTAAAACATTCAATAAAAAACACTCAACACTCAATAAACAAGTTAAAAAGCAGAAATTGAAATTGAATATTTAATCCTATAATGAGTTTGTTTTTAATAAAATCCTGTATTAATTTCTATACTGATTATTTTTTCTGTGAATCTGTGGCTAATTATTTTGCAAACAGTATTTATAGAAATCAATAAAAAAAGCTAATTTTGCATAAAATTTTACTAAAAATGAATATTACAGATTTTATTAAAAAAGTTGAAGAGGAATTTGAAGATTTAAAGCCAGGTAGCTTAAAACCTGAAGTTGCACTTAGAGAATATTTTACATGGGATTCAATAAATGCGCTTATTTTTCTTGCTCATGTTAATGTTGAATATGATGTTGAACTTACCGCTCAGGAATTGATACAAGCGATAACAGTTCAGGATCTTTATAATATTGTTGAGACTAAAGTAAATATTAAATAACAATATAAAATGGCAATTTTTTCTATTCCTGATATTAAGGTTTCAGGGATTTCGGCATGTGTTCCTGAAAAAGAATACAACAATAATGATTATGATTGGATTTCTGAAAAAGATAGGGAGATACTTATAAAAACTATTGGTGTTGAAAAGAAAAGGTATGCCGACAAAGGAACAACTACTGCCGACCTTTGTTTTGTTGCAGCCAACAAATTATTGGATGATTTGAAATGGGACAGAGATGAGATACAATTACTAATTTTCGTTTCCCAATCTCGTGATTATCTTATTCCTGCAACTGCTGGAATTCTTCAGGAAAAATTTGGTTTTCCAAAAACATGTATGGCTTTTGATATCAGCCTTGGATGCTCGGGTTATGTTTATGGTTTGTCGGTAATTGGCAGCTTGATGTCAACCGGAAGAATTAAAAAAGCCTTGCTCCTTAGCGGCGATATTTCAACTTTAAATACTTCATTTAAAGATAAAAGTGCATTTCCTTTATTTGGTGATGCAGGTACAGCAACAGCAATTGAATTGAAGGACAATGCTCCTAAAATGACATTTAATCTTCAGACAGATGGAAAAGGTTATAAAGCAATAATAATACCTGATGGTGGTATAAGAAATTTTGCTAATAAAGAAACTTCATTTGAATATAAAAAAATTGATGAAGGCATTTACCGTAATAATTTCAATATTGCCCTGAACGGAGTTGATGTTTTTAATTTCTCCTTAAGAGAAGTTCGCCCTAACATTAAAAAAGTACTTGAGTTTGCTTCACAAACAATTGAGGATATTGATTATTTTGTTTTTCATCAGGCAAATAAACTGATGAATGAAACAATACGACGGCAGCTCAGACTCCCTGAAGAAAAGGTTCCATATTCTCTTAAAGATTATGGAAATACAAGCTCTGCTTCAATTCCGTTAACAATAGTTACCAAACTCAATGAGGTAGTTAAAAATAAAAAAATAAAATTTCTGTTTTCAGGATTTGGTGTAGGATTATCGTGGGGAAGTGTAATTCTGGAAACAGAAAATATTGTTTGCCCTGAAATAATTACTTACCAAAAAATCGATTGATATGAATTTTTGCGATTTATCCGGGAAAAATATTCTGGTTACCGGAGCATCTTCCGGAATAGGAAAACAAGCTGCTGTCAGTATTTCCAAACAAGGAGGAAATGTAATTATCACAGGACGCAATCAGGAAAGATTAAACGAAACATTTACTCAGCTTGAGGGCAAAAATCATCAATCTTATGTTGCTGACTTAACTCAGGAAGAACAAATAAATAATATTGTTAAAAAAATTCCAAAACTCAATGGAATAGTACATTGTGCCGGGATTATTGGACCAACACCGGCAAAATTTATCCGACAAGCAGATATAAGTAAAATGACCAGAATTAATTTTGAAGTTCCGGTTTTATTGACTGCCCGCATTCTTCTGACAAAAAAATTGCTGAACAATTCATCTGTGGTTTTTATGTCAACAGTAGCTACAAAAAGTCCATACTTTGGAGGTTCACTTTATAATAGCGCAAAATCAGCCATCGAAGCATATTCAAAAACCCTTGCTCTCGAACTTGTGAAAAAAGGAATACGATCTAACTGCTTATCTCCCGGACTAGTAAATACACCTCTAATTTCCGAACCTGCAAAAGAAGGTCAAATGGAAATTGTAGAAGATTCGCTTCAGCGATATTTAAAGAAATATCCAATGGGAGTGGGAGAAGCACAAGATGTTGCAAACACAATTATTTTTCTTTTGTCGGATGAAGCAAAGTGGATTTCAGGGACTAATATTGTTTTGGGCGGGGTGATTCAGTAGATATCATTAAGTCAAAAAAGAAGGATAAATTGAATATCGAATAATGATTAATGAATAATGATTTTAGAAGATGAGTAATTAGGCAGGAAATAATAATCCCAACAAAATATTTATCTTTACAAAAA
>CAYLPA010000205.1:0-5276 GCA_964385385.1 uncultured Saprospiraceae bacterium
ATTATGTTTTGAAATTGTATAAAAAAAATGGCACGCCCGAGAGGACTCGAACCCCAAATACTCTTGACATTTATATTAAGTTATATTTGTTTGGTTTCCGTTAGCGTTAAACAATGTATAGAGTGTAATTAAAAACTTGTGAATCTGAATAGCTTATATTAAGATTGATCAAAATAGCTGCAATTTCACAACGTTTTTCACAACGTATCATAAACGGGGGGTGTATTATTAACGAGAAATTATTGAAAGAATTTAAAAAATGCAATCAAAATAGTATTTTCAAAATTCGTTACAGACCAAGGAAAACTGGTTATTCGCTCTTTTTGGAGTGTCAACGTAAAGATCTAAGAAAAACTATTGATTTGAAAGATTTCAATATCACCGACAAAGTATCTAATATTATTCACGATAAACAGATTATCCAAAAAGCATATGAACAACAATTGTATTACGATAATTTATACAAATTGAATGGTAACAATGCATTGCTTCAGGACAAACTTAAAGAATCCAATGTGAATATTTTCTTTGATGATTTACGAAACAAAAAAGAGGGCAATACTCTAAAGAACTGGAGTAATGCTTTTAAACATTTCGGCATCTTCTCAGGTGGACATATGAAATTTTCAGATATTACGATTCAATATTGTGAAAATTATAGAGAATATCTTTTAAGTAAAGTTTCACCAAATACTACATGTACATATTTTTCGATTTTTAAAGCTATGTTGAATAAAGCAGTAATGAGAAATCTAATTGAAAAAAATCCTGGATCATATGTAAAGAATCCTAAACTTGATGTTGTAAGAGAATTTCTTTCAGAAGCTGAGGTAAGAACTCTTTCGCAAACTGAGTATGAGAATGTTGACATTAAGAATGCTTTTTTGTTCAGTTGTTTCACTGGTTTACGATTATCAGATGTAAAGAATCTGAAGTGGAATAATATCAAAGAAGGTTATGTAAATATTATGCAGATCAAAACGAAAGATCCTCTAAGATTCAAATTATCTCATTCAGCAATCAGAATTTTAAAAATTCAGGAAAAGGATAATTCTCAAAATTCTGATAATATCTTTAGGTTATTAGCTGATAATTCTACTAACAAGCACTTAAAGAGGTGGGTAGAGCTTGCTGGAATAGAAAAGCGTATAACTTTCCATAATGGCAGGCACACCTACGCTACGATGTGCATATCAAGCGGTATGAGGCTATATACCGTAAGTAAGCTTTTGGGACATACTGATATAAAAAATACACAAATTTACGCTAAGCTGATTGATAAGGACCTAGACGAAGCAATTGATAAATTACCGATAATATAAAGGGGGCATATTATGACCGATGAAACTCATCAAATAGTAGAAGTATCTGAGAAAAAAATCTTTTTAGATTTTTATGAAATAACAACCATTAATTATGAAGAGATTGTAGGAATTATAACTTCAGAGGTGTTTTTAAGTAATTATGGACCTTATGGTTTCGAAATGTTAATTGGAAAATTTATAAAAGAAAACTTTCAAGATATTAATACTTTAAAGAATTTAAATCAATTTACTACATTCCTGGATAGGCATTTTAGAAACATAATAAGTAGGTTTAAACAGATACTAGATTCAAATATTGAACTACAAAAAGAAGGAGTAAATGACTTGAATTTTCTTCTTGTCTATTCGGTTTGTCGAAATAATTCATTTTTTTATAGTCAGTTACTAAAAAGAAATCTACCATATATTGAAAATCCAATATACGATAGTTTACTGAATAATTATTTTGGTGTAATGAGAAATACTCATAGAGTGAATTTGGACGGGACTAAAGAGCTTGATATTCATCTAAGAGACATTGTTTCAGAATTGTCACAAATTAAACGTGAAAATATGGATAAAATTATTAAATTTCTTAATCTAAATCTTACAAAATCAGATACGAACCAGATTGACATTAATTACAGTATTAAAACGAGTGGGACTGGGTGGGAAATAAATTATAATGGTGAAAGAAAACTGCTCAAAGACTTAAAAGGAATATACTATTTCTCTAAATGCTTAAAAGTTCCATTTAGAAAATTTGAATATAGTGTGCTACTTGAAGCAAATGACATTGATGATTTGCCTTTAAACTCCGAACTATATGAGATGAACAAGAATGTAAAAAATATTCAAGATGAAATATTACGAATTAAGAATAACTACGATGAAAATCCAACATATTATGAAGTAAAATTAGAAAAGCTAGAAAATGAAAAAGAGATTCTCTACAATCAAATAGGACAAATAAAATTAAAATCAGTTAATTACACTGAACTAAATAAAAAAACAGCAGGTACTTTCACAAAAGCTTGCAGAAAAGCAATGGATCATTGTCAGGAATTTTTCCCAGAATTCTATGAACATATAAATCGTTACATGAAATGGAATAATGGAAGAATATCATATTCTGGTAATATCAAATGGTATTGATTATTTAATACTATTTTCTACAAACGACCAGCAAAGTCGCTAAACGACTCCTAAAGTAATACATCTTAATCAGGTGAAGACATAAAACTTTAGGAGGTTTTAAAAAAATGGAAAAACCTAGAAAAAAAGCACCATTTATTAGTTTAGCAGAAGCAAGTGAGTATTTGAGATTATCAATTGCAACATTGCATTCGTATACTCATAACAAGGTATTACCATTCTACAAGTTAAGAGGTCGTAAAATTTATTTCAAAATAGTAGATTTAGACAATTTCATCTTGAATGATTTGAACTTGGTTAAATCCAAGCAGCAAATCGAATCTGAAGCTATTAATAATATTATAACAAGTACCCCTAACAACGTGAAAAACGGACATTAAAATGATAGATACAATTCATATGTACACTGATGATCCCAGTACTCTTGATAGCTTTGATATTAACTGTTTGGATTCTTGTAAATTAAAGTATGGTGATTATGGATATTATCAATGTGGTACGCTATCTAATTTCCTTGTAATAATCAATGAAAGAAAAATAAAAATCCAGGGAAGTTTAACTAAATACTTTTTAAACAACAACATTAAAAACATGAACAGGTTGCAGATCTATGAAGCATTTCAAAAGCTGGAAAACGCTCTCGGAATTCCTATTGGAGATTTCAGGATTTCTCGTATTGATATTGGAGTAACTTTTGAAATGAATAGTATTGTTGCTAATTACCTGGATACATTAATTGAATTACCGAATTATGCTATAGAAATTCACCCAAATGAATCAAAATATTTCAAAAATGGGAGAAAAACCCTAAGCTTTTATGATAAGTACAAAGAATGCATAAGCAATAAGACTTTAACATATACACTTTCTAATACAAGAAAACTACTCCGGTATGAGATTCAGATACAAGAAGCATATAAAGTTCTTGGTGTCGCAACAATTAACGATCTCTATAAAGATAAATATCTTGGAAAGCTAGTTGAAATGTGGAAAGATTATTTTCACAAAATCAAGAAAAGTAAAAAGCTGATAGATGTTGAGTTAATTGAATTGAATAAACCGAAAGATTTTGATAGTTATCTTGCATGTATTGGAAAAGATGAAATGGGAAAACAGGAAACTTTTAATTTGCTGAATAAGCTTTGTGACGCCAATAAAATTGATAGAAGAAGAAAGTCTGATATAACGAAACGGATTGAAGCTAATGAAATGAAATTTTGTAGAACAAATAAATACGTTAAAGAACTGGAAGACAAAGTTGATCGACATGCAAATACATTTATATGATGTTGCGATAATAAATTTGGAGTAAAAAACAAGTTTGAATACTACATAAATCCATTGTAATAATTTAACGAGAACATTATATTATAGAAGGTAGTTAATCATTGGTTTTTATTACTATTGTAATAGATAATCAGCCATAAATATTAGTTATATCTTTATTTGGCAGTTAGTTAAGAATCCCAAAAATTACATTTTGTTTTAATCGATAAATTTTCGCTAAATTCTAGCCATGTAAGCAAATAACGATGATTCACGGATTATTAGAAATATTAGATCTATTCAATAAAGTGCAAATAAGAAGGTCATCCCAGCTAATAATTGCTTCTGCTATTTAGTGAAATTCAATGCTTTTTGGGCTTTATCTTTTAGTGTTGATCTCTTAAATCATTTAATTGCAATAAGTTACTATTAAACCAACTAAATAATGCAACTTTATTGCTCCAAATGTGCTTATTGTTAATTATTATTCTGAATTTCTAAAATGTTTATTGCTGATTGAGATATTTTATATCCTAAGTGGTTATTCTATTTTACTTTTCATATTTAATATTGACAAATAATGTATTATATCAAACTTCTTTCCAGAGGTTGAGTTATGAAAACCATATTAATGATTTTAGGTTCGATATTCGTTTTTCTATTTGCCTGTTATCTCTATGGTGATGGTGTTATTGGTATTTTTGAAGATTTAACACGTCATATCCAGAAAGATGATAATATTGATGATGATAAGGAAGAATAATTATCAAGAAACACCTTTTAAGCTTTCAAATAGGCTCTACAATAAGCGATAATCATTTAGTTGTGTTATTGGTATGTTTGAAGATTTAACTCGTCATATTAAGAAGAAAGATAATGATAAGCTCTCGATTGTTCGAGATAAAACAAAGGAGAATAAATGAAATTTAAATTGTTATTGTTATTATTGATTGTATTATTGCTATTCGGTTGTTATACTTTAAGGCAAATTGATAAGTTCCAAAGTATAGCAATTTTAAATTTTACTAAATATGCTGAAAAAGGATTCTTACTAACTACCGAACCCTATAATGGAAAATACGAATCTATCGGTATTATAAATTGTAAAATAAGGGCTGGAGCAAAAAAAGAGAAGGTTATAACAGATAACTCTTCAATTGATATATGGTTCGTCGAGGATTTAGAAACAGAAGAAATACTGGATTTGGCATACGCAAAAGCAATTGAATTAGGTGGTAATTGTATCATGAATTTTCGAATTCTACCCAATGATCAAACATATATTGTTAGTTCGTCCGGTGAAACCTATACTGTCCCTGGAATTGAAATATATGGATTTATTATTAAACGTATAGATTGATAATAAAACAAATCAATAAATACCTACTATGATTTCAACTAGATGTATGATTAGAGATTAAGCAATTGTGAATTCATAACAAACATGCCCACAATAAGCAAGAAGAAAAGCAGAGTGAATCGTGGCGCACCAGTCGTTATGGGCATTTTTACAAAGCCAAAAGTAAAATATGAAAGAATTATAGAACAAGG
>CAYLPA010000206.1:0-5235 GCA_964385385.1 uncultured Saprospiraceae bacterium
TATAACAATACATAAACCCCTATTTTAGCAACCAGTTTATTTCAATTAAACCTAATTTTTTCATTTTGTTTGATTTAAATTTTTAATGATTAATTTATGATTTTATATTTACTAGTTTAAGATTCTTGGATTAATATAATCAGATTTATTCCTTTATTGTTTTAAGTTAATTACACCAAAAGCATATTTTTTCTTTTTCCAATCAGTTCGCCCAATCAATATTTTACTGTTAGAATAATTACTGATAGATCGTGAAAATTCCAGCCCAATATCATCATTATTATTAAATAGTGGCTTACTATATTCTATTTCGCACTTTGCATTGACTACAACAAGGTCAGCATATTGATATCTATTTCCTAATTTCATCTTTTTTCTCTCTTCATCTGTTTTGAAGCCATTAAAAATAAAATACAATTTGTCATTATACTTTGAAAGCACATATGATGAAGCATCCATAGAGCCTATGGAAGCTTTTGGCAGCTCCAATATATTCAGTAATTCTCCTTCAGATGTAAATCTCGGAATGATTATGCTATAAGAATGAAATTTATAAGTTGGAAGTGAACCATAATTATAAGTTGTTGTTACTGAATTACCAACCGAAGTTCGTGAAGTGGAACTTGTTACTGAATTACCAACCGAAGATCGTGAAGTGGAACTTGTTACATAGTATTCTTCTGCAATAAAACTAAAAGTTCCATCTGAAAAAGTAAAAACATCTTTAACACTAAAATTAGAACTTAACCCATATCCTTTTTCCATATCCTTTTCACTCAATATTTGTTCTAAAAAAGCCTTATCAAACTTATGAGTTTTTACATTTTCAATACCACTTATTCCATCCCCCGATGCATAAAACAAACCTCTATATCCAGCTTTTCTATCATCATCTGAATAAAATCCAGTTAAAATAATTTTCGGTATAGCATCTTCTGATATCTCAAGTATTGCATCAGCCGGTGAGATATATTCACCAATATTGACTTCAAATTCATCAATATTATCTTTTGTTATTCGAAATATTTTATACTCAAAGAAAGGGAATCCTGCTGATACAGATGGATTAGTTTGCTTTGTTGATTGAGCTAATAAATAAATCTCACCATTATTACTTACTGCTGATTGCACAATTGTTAGCACATTATCTGTATAATTGAATTTCTGTATTTTATCCCAAACTAAATTCATATCAGCATCAAAAACTGCAAAACCAATTTGCTCTTCTGAATTTTCATCTTTTCCAGAAATTGAATGTGTATAAACAAAATGGTTTTTATCTTTACTTTGTATGAAACCAATTAAATCAATATTAGGATTTACAAGATATGCTCTTTGCGTATTACTCAGAGCTTTATAATTAATATTAATTAGATCACTATTAGTATTTATAACATATGCTCTTTGCATATAACTCAGAGCTTTATAATCGTGTTTGTAGAGTGCTTTGATATCAGAAAAACTTCCATCTTTGAATTTTCCAGAGAATATTTCTATTTGCTCGGATTTCTTATCCATTATACTCATATACCCATAAGAGCCATTTTTTGTTTTTAGGATACCACCTAATTGAATTTCCCGACCTTGAAACTTCAATTCAATCTTTTTGTTCCATACTAGATTATGGTTCATGTCATATTTTAAGATTTTGTCTCCTTTTTGAGCATGCCTCATTAAAACATTATAATGGTCATCTTCAATATTTAATAGTCTGAAGCTTAAATAAATGCCACCTTCTTTTTTGTGTACTTCACCCCATTTGGGTTTATAAGATTGACTACTCATTTGGATTGTAATACCAATTACTAAAACCAATAACAAAGCTGTTTTTTTCATATTACTGTAGTAATTTTTTAGATATGTTAAATATAATTTAAGAATTATTGTTTGATAAAAATCTTAATACTTAATTATAGCAAATATAATAAAAATTATGAATTTCAAACATAAGTACTTAATAATTATTAGAATTAACTGAATATTAATTATTGTTTTTTCTCTATACCAGACGAAAGGATTCGTGCGATAGCGGGACAATGTATACTACCTATTTAACTACAATATTGATTTCAAAGTTTTCTCCCAAATATTTTTGTTTCCCTTCACTATAAAATAAAAATCTACCCGATTTTTTATAATTTCCTTTTTCCTTCGGTTGAAATGAGTATATAGGTATTCCATTATCTGTATATTCCAATGTATCTTGATCAACTAACACAATAAATTTTCTGTGTGGATTATTAACTGTAAAATGAATTTTGGCTTGATAAGTTTCGCCTAATGAGATTGTATCATCTTTGGAATCTACAAGAACTTTCGAAAGAGGCATACGAAATAAATAATAATTATACTGTTTTAAAAGTTCATTTCCGCATATATACTCTGCAAGAAGTAATTTGTTAATTTGTTGAGTTTTAAAGCTATTTTGAACTAAAGATATTACATGTTTTTTCAAATTATTATCTAAGCGATAGAGCGACTTATCCATTATATAAATCAAGCTATTGATTGACTCTGTATCTACTTCGTTATTTGTAATTTGTCTACATAATATATTAACTAAAGAGTCAATCTTTCTCAACTTAACATACTCAGGAATGTACTTATATTTGGAGTGATATTCAATTTTAAAATATTCAAGATTATTTATATTTAAAGTTTTTAATCTCTCTACATGCTCATTTTTTTCAATATCATTATCTCCTATATTCACTCCAGAATTGCAACTTAGCAACCATATTGATATAAAAATATAAATAAAACTGTTTTTCATGATAATATTTTTCATTTCTCTAGTTTATCTCCTAGCTACCTTACTAATCCTTTCGTGTGGCTTAATAATTATTATATCTTTAAATCGTTTCTTGTAAATACATCCAAGCATTCAACAACTTCAAAACTTAATAAAATAAGTTTCTCTCAGATTTTATAATTACTTCTCATTTGACAAAGCTAATAATAATTCTTGTCTTTCATATAGTAGTCAATATTATATTCTTAACTCTTTGCTGGTGCTCGTCTCCAGACGAGTGCCTAAACTATCAATAAGTTTTCGATGGCACAGAGAGCACTCGTCTGGAGACGAGCGCGAGCAGGATCTTTCATAAGTAGTCGATGTTATATTTTTAACTCTCTGAATTCTTTCCATAACTATTAATTATTTATAGTTATGGAAGGATTTCACGCATGAATAATAAAATAAATATGTCTGAAATCTTGCCATATCTATAAAATTATTGTACATTCGGCAAGATTTCAAAAGCGTTTAATAATAATTAAATTAACATAAATCAAACTCAATCATGCTAGTAGGGCGTAAAATCGAAATAAACATACTAAACAAAATGCTTGATAGTAATTCATCTGAATTGATTGCTATTTATGGAAGACGAAGAGTTGGGAAAACTTTTCTTGTTCGAGAAGTTTATAAAAAACAAATCGTATTTGAATTTACGGGATATTACAAAGGAAGTTTGCGAGATCAGTTGCAAAATTTTCACACGGAATTAAAAACAGCCTCAACAAGATTTAATAAAGTGAAAGCTCCAAGCAATTGGTTTATGGCATTTCAATTACTGGAGGAATATTTGAACAGCTTAAAAAAGACTCAAAAGAAAGTAATATTTATTGATGAATTTCCTTGGATCACAAGTACCAGATCGAAATTTCTAATGGCATTTGAACATTTTTGGAATACCTACTGCACTAAAAGAAATGATCTTGTGGTGGTGGTTTGTGGTTCTGCAGCCTCCTTTATGGTTGAAAATATTATAAAGAACAAAGGAGGATTGCATAACAGATTATCATGCAAAATACAGTTGATGCCATTTGATTTGAAAGAAACGGATTTATTCTTAAAAAGCAAAAAGATAAATCTGAATAAATATGATATTCTTCAGCTATATATGGCTATTGGGGGAGTTCCTCACTATTTAAACAAAATCAATAAAGGCGAAAGCATAATACAAAATATTGATCGTTTATGTTTTGGCAAAAATGGAGATTTAGTTAATGAGTTTAATGAAATTTTCACTTCATTGTTCTCAAATTCTAAAATACATGAAAAGATTATAAGAGTACTGGCTAAAACTAAAAAAGGAGTAACAAGAAACAAATTGCTGGAATTATGCCAATTTGCAAGTGGAGGTGTTTTTTCAAAAACTCTGGATGAATTAATTGAGTCAGGTTTTGTAAGCCATTACACTCCATTTGGAAAAAAAATTAGAGATTCACTTTTTAGATTATCTGATGAGTATTCTCTTTTTTATCTTAAATTTATTGAGCCTAATCAGGGTCAGGGAAGTGGAACTTGGGCAAAGTTGTTTCCTAAGCAGACATATAAAAGTTGGACTGGTTTTGTATTTGAAACTATCTGTTTAAAACACATAAATCAAATAAAGAAAGAATTAGGTGTCGAAAAAATTTATTCAGTACATTCCAGTTGGTTCAACAATGATGCACAAATTGACCTTCTTATTGACAGGGACGATAGGATTATAAATCTATGTGAAATTAAATTCCATAATAGCCCCTTCTCAATAAATAAATCGGGTTATGATAATCTAAAGAATAAAATATATCAATTTAAGAAAACAACTAAAACAAGAAAGAACGTATTTATTACGATGATTACAACTTATGGTGTTTCAGAAAATGCAAACAGCCTTGAAATGGTTACGAATAATTTAACAATGGATTGTCTTTTTGAATAATATTGGTTTTGAAAAATTAATAAAACTTTTTGTAAAACAACCCTTCCATGATTTGGATGATTAAATAAGCCTAGCTCTCATTACAACTTAGAGACTATGCCGAGCAGAGATTTTAAAACTAAACAAGCTTACCAATAATATATAAAGCATCAGAATTCTCTGAAGCTTTTGTCTTTTTTTAACACGAGATACAATCTCGCGGCAGCGGGGAATTATTCACATGAATTTTCCCTTGTCTATTTTTTTTTATCGGACACTAATAATTTTTTTTATCAAAATAAATTAATAATACTAATAAAACAATCCCAATTACCCAGCATATAGCAAAGTATCTATTAAAAAGAAATATTTTATTTAGTATGCCTAGTATAGCTATTAATAAAAAAGCAAGTAAGTAAAAATTATCTCTTTTATTTGAATTTAATAATTTTTTATTGTGATTATTTTGTTGCACTTTGTTTTATATTTCCTTAAATCCGCAACATTTATTAATAAAACAAGTTAAATAGCTGTGCAAAAATAT
>CAYLPA010000207.1:0-5203 GCA_964385385.1 uncultured Saprospiraceae bacterium
TTTTTTCTATCAACAATGAATATTTCAAAAATGATATTTTAATCCAATATCATTTTGTACACCCGACAAAATTTTCATACTTTAGCAACCCAAATAAAATAAAAATATCAATTTCTAAATAAAATAATCTACAAAAAAATTGTAATAATATAATGATAACAAGAGAATTATTAGACCCTAAAAGCATAGTAGTAGTTGGCGGTTCCAACGATATAGAAAAACCGGGCGGAAAAGTCCTTAAAAATTTAATTGATGGAAATTATAAAGGAAAACTTTATGTCTCCAATCCCAAAGAATCACAAGTACAGGGAATTAAGAGTTATCAGGATCTTGCTCTTCTTCCAAATGTTGAACTTGCTATTATTGCAATTGCTGCAAAATATACTCTTCAAACTATTGAATTTCTTACTAAAGAAAAAAATACTAAAGCATTTATAATTCTATCTGCAGGATTTAGCGAAGAGAGTGAAGAAGGAAAAATTCTTGAACAGAAAATTGTAAAAGTTATTAACAATGTTGGTGGATCTTTGATTGGCCCAAATTGTGTCGGAATCCTTACTCCATCTCATCAAAGTATATTTACAAAACCAATTCCAAAACTTGAAGCTGATGGAGTTGATTTTATTTCAGGCTCAGGAGCAACTGCATGTTTTATAATGGAGTCGGCAATTCCAAAAGGATTAACTTTTGCCAGTGTGTTTTCTGTTGGAAACAGTGCCCAGATGGGTGTTGAAGAAATATTAAAACACATGGATGAGAGTTTCGACCCTGAGACAAGTCCTAAGGTTAAATTGCTTTACATTGAAACTATCAACAAACCACAGATACTTCTAAAGCATGCGTCATCATTGATTCGCAAGGGATGTAGAATTGCTGCAGTAAAAGCAGGTTCTTCAGATGCCGGTAGTCGAGCAGCTTCATCACATACAGGGGCAATTGCAACTTCCGATGTTGCTGTTGATGCTCTTTTTCTAAAAGCAGGAATTGTCAGATGTTATGGTCGTGAAGATTTAATTAGTGTGGCATCAGTTTTTATGTATCCCGAACTAAAAGGCAAAAACATTGCAATCATTACTCATGCAGGAGGTCCGGCAGTTATGTTAACTGATGCACTTTCAAAAGGTGGATTAGAGATTCCCCATATCGAAGGCTCTGTTGCTGATGAACTTCTAACTCATCTTTTCCCCGGCTCATCTGTTGCTAATCCAATAGATTTTCTTGCTACCGGCACTGCCGAACAACTCGGAACCATAATTGATTTTATTGATAATAAGTTTGATGAAATTGATGCAATGGTTGTGATTTTTGGTACACCGGGTTTATTCAAAATATTTGATGTTTACAATGTACTTGATGAAAAAATTAAAACAGCGAAAAAACCTATATTTCCTGTTTTACCATCAACACTTACAGCAAAAGAAGAAGTTGAAGATTTTCTTTCAAAAGGTCATATAAATTTCCCCGATGAAGTATATCTCGGTAATGCTTTGGCTAGGATTTACAAAACTCCCGAACCTGCACCGGAAAAAATAAAATTACCTGTTGTTGATGTTGGAAGAATTAGGTCAATAATTGATTTTGCTGATGTAGGTTATTTGAAACCTAATGAAATTCAGGCTTTGTTAGATGCTGCCGATATTCCAAGAGCCGGTGAAGGTGTTGCAAAAACTTTGGACGAAGCGATAAAAGCTGCTATCAATGTTGATTTTCCTTTAGTGATGAAAGTTATCGGACCTATTCATAAATCTGATGTTGGGGGAGTAGTTCTCAATGTTGAAGATATGGAAACTGTTGAAAGAGAATTTGAAAGAATGATGAAGATAAAAGATACAACAGCTATCTTGTTTCAACCAATGCTTTCAGGTACGGAACTTTTTGTTGGTGCTAAATTTGAAGAAGGTTTTGGTAATATGATTCTATGCGGATTTGGTGGAATTTTTATTGAAGTATTTAAAGATGTAAATGTTGGATTGTCGCCTTTATCTAAGGAAGAAGCTAGTAGGATGATTAAAGATTTAAAAGGCTATAAAATTCTTAAAGGAATAAGAGGACGTGAAGGTGTAAATGAAAAAATGTTTATTGATATTATCGTAAGATTATCAGCATTGCTTGAAGTTGCACCCGAAATAAAAGAACTTGACTTGAATCCTTTATTGGGAACTAAAGATAAAGTTGTTGCTGTGGATGCGAGGATTAGAATTGAAAAAAGTAAATAAGTTGGCACTTCGACTCCGCTCAGTGTCCAGCAGAGGTTCATTGAGCGGAGTCGAAATGAACAACGAGCCACGAGAAACCAGCAGCGAGTAACGAGTAATCAGCCACGAGTAACGAATTTTAAAAAACAATGGTAACAAAAATAGTAGTACTTGCTGCATACGCATTAATGATAATCATCATCGGTGTTATGGGGCTTAGGAAAACAAAGTCATCTTCCGATTTTCTACTTGGTGGAGGAAATGTGGGACCATGGATGACAGCATTTTCTTATGGGACAGCATATTTTTCAGCAGTTTTGTTTATTGGTTTTGCCGGAAAAATTGGATGGTCATTTGGTTTTTCAAGTTTATGGATTGCGCTTTTTAATGCTTTTGTTGGTGTGATGTTGGTTTGGGGTATTTTAGGTTGGAAGATAAAGGAAATGTCCATCAAATATAATGTTGCAACAATGAGCGAGTATCTTGAAAAACGATACAAAAGCAAGAACTTTAAATTAATTGCTTCTATAGTTATATTTATCTTTTTAATTCCTTATTCAGCAGCAGTTTTTATGGGATTATCCTATCTTTTTACATCCAATTTTGGAATTGATTATGGACTTGTTTTATTGCTAATGGGTGGTTTTACTGCGACTTATATAATTCTTGGTGGATATAAATCAATGGCTATGATTGATATGATTTTTGGAATAATCATGACAGCAGGAGTTATTATTCTTTACTTTTTTGCTGTGAACAAAGGAGGTGGAATGGTAAACATCGCTGATTCTCTCGAAGCGATAAAACCTAAACTAATACAACCAATTGGACCTCCTGGCTTTTGGCCATTATTTTCATTGGTGTTTCTAACAAGTGTTGCTCCTTTTGCAATGCCGCAATTAGTTCAGAAGTTTTACGCCATTAAAGATAAACGTTCCGTTAAAATTGGAATGATTGCATCAACGTTTTTTGCAATATTGATTGGTGGAGTTGCATATTTTCTCGGTTCCACAACTCAATTATTTCTTACACCTGAAACTACACCAAATGCATTTTTAGATGGGAAACCAATATTTGACCGTTTAATGCCTGAGCTTTTGACAAATGTAGTTCCTTCATCATTATCAATAATAATTTTATTACTAATACTTTCGGCATCAATGTCAACACTGGCTTCATTAGTTTTGATTTCAAGCTCATCTTTTTCCAAAGATTTTTGGGCAGGATTTATTAATAAAGATATAAAGGACAAAAGCCTTACTTCGATGATGAGAATTATGAGTGGTGTTTTTGTATTCCTTGCAGTTGCACTCGCCTATGTTGAACTTGATGTAATTGTTGAAATTCTCGGAATATCTTGGGGAGCAATTGGTTCATTTTTCTTAGGACCATTTGTTTGGGGATTGTTCAGTAAAAAGGTAAATAAATTTGGTGCATTTTCATCAGGTCTAATTGGATTAGCATTATGTCTTACTTTGTATTTTATTGGTAATGGTATAGATGTTTCACCTAAACCATGGTACTATACATCCCCGGGTGCTGGAACAATTGGTATGATAGCTTCGTTAATTATTAATCCGGTTTTTAGTTTGTTTTATAAGGAGAAAAAAGATTAATTGCTAAATTGTTCCTTAAAGTGATAATTCCAATTTTGATTAGTGGACTAGTCAAAAAAATCAATATTTGTATAGTGTACTAGTCAAAATATTGTATATTTGCCAAGTTAATTTGTCAAAATCGTTAAAATTATGGAAGCTTTATATTCAATTTTTAGGGAGTTATTACGAAAAACTGATACAAGTTTTGTTAGATATTTGTATGATACTATTTATTGGGATGCTCGATTAATAGCTATTACTGGTGCAAGGGGAACCGGCAAAACTACTATGATATTACAGCATATTAAACTGAATGGTTTAGAAGAGCAAAGTTTGTATGTTTCAGTAGATAATATTTATTTCTCAAAAAATAATTTATTTCAATTAGCGTCAAATTTCAGTAATTATGGTGGAAAAATATTATTTATTGATGAGGTTCATAAATATCCGAATTGGTCACAGGAAATAAAAAATATTTATGATAGCTTTCCAGAAATGAAAATTGTTTTCACTGGTAGTTCGATTTTAGATTTGTTTAAAGGATTTGGAGATTTAAGTCGAAGATTAATTCATTATAATTTAAGCGGAATGTCATTTAGGGAGTATCTAAACTTTGAAGCTAATTATAAAATTCCCGCGAGCAATTTAGAAAGTATTGTAAATAATAAAACAGATTTTAATATAGACAAACCTTTATTTCATTTCAAAAATTATCTCAAAAAGGGTTATTATCCTTTTTATAAAGAAGAAGATTATAATCAGAGATTATCAAATACAATAAACTCTGTTTTAGAAGTTGATATTCCAAAATATCTCGAACTGAAAATTGCTACAATTGATAAGCTAAAATTATTAATGCAGATTATCTCAGAAAGTTCTCCTTTTAAACCCAATATTTCAAAATTGGCAGAATTGCTAAATATTTCAAGAAGCCTTTTGCCAGATTATTTCATTTATTTAGAGAGAGCTGGATTAATAAATCAATTAAGAAATGACACAAAAGGAGTAAGGCTTCTTGGGAAGGTTCAGAAAATATTTCTAAATAACCCAAATTTACTTTATGTTTTAAGCAATGATATTAATATCGGTACAGTTAGAGAAACCTTTTTTATGAATCAGACAAATTTCCTTTTCGAAAATAGTATACCAAATAAAGGCGATTTTGCTTTTAATAATTATATTTTCGAAATTGGTGGTGTGAATAAAAACAACAAACAAATCAAGAATATTGAAAATGCATTTATTGTTAAAGATGACATAGAGTATGGTTTTGGAAATATTATACCTTTGTGGCACTTTGGTATGTTATATTAGTGTAATTATAAAATTTTAGTTTAATAATGAAAATATCAATTAGAATAATAGTTTGTTTTATAATTTTATTTCCCGCATTACTAAAAGCTCAAGAAA
>CAYLPA010000208.1:0-5197 GCA_964385385.1 uncultured Saprospiraceae bacterium
AAGAATGGGAGTTTGCTTTGGTGAATGGCTTGCAAGAAGTTTTTCCGTTTTACCATGTTGAGAGAGTTGGTGGCAAAGAAGAAAAAAATCACGGAACAGATATTTTGATAAAACTACCAAGTTTGCTTTCTGACTATGAATATGCAATTGCAATACAAGTGAAAGACTATTCTGGAACTGTCGGACAAAGTGTAATTGACCAAATTAATAAGGCAGACAAATATTGGGAAAGCGAAAATTTGAAACTGATAGAAAAGTGGGTAATAATAACGAAAGCATCAAAAGATGTGAATATTGACCTTGTAAAAAACGACAGTAATGTGAAAATAATTTTTGCAGGAGAATTAAAAGAATTATTATATAGAATTGCAAAAAACATGATTGGAATGAAATAAAAACGCACCACAACACGCAATATAAAAAAACGGACATAAATAGTTAAATATGAACATTATAACATTAAATAAACGGTGTGGTAAATTGAAATATTAGTGTTTCAAACTGCCCAACTTTTCATATTGCTAACAGTTGAAGCCAATAAAACATAATAATAATCAAAATCAAGAACAAATGAAAAAATTAATTTTAACAAGTCTATTCTTAGCATTTTTAACTTCTTGCTCTTCACCATTAAACAAAAAATATAGTGATGAAAATTTAGAACAAGATGCTACAGAAATTAAAGAAAGTGGGAAATTAGAAGATGGAGACGCTGAACTTCTAGCAGGTTGGATTATGAAATCTAAACTTCAAGGAACAAGCTTAGAAGATAAAACTTATAAAGAAATACTTGATGAAGCAAAAAAATTCAAAAATGAACAAGAAGAATTAGCTTTAAAAGCTAAAAAGGAAGCTGAAGAGAAAAAGAAAATAATGCAAGAATCTGTTGTTATTTCAATATATGATAAAGGGTTTGAACAAGCAGATTATGAATCCTATAACTCTTTTAATTATGTGATTAAAAACAATTCTAAGAAAGATATAAAAGCTTTTAAATTTAGTTTTAACATTTATGACGCGCTAGGTGATGAAATTGGAGATGGTTACTCAGTAAGCTCAACAGATGAAACTGTTAAATCGGGCGATGAATATAAAACAACAATTTATTTCGACTTTAATCAATTTATAGACGAAGACATTGAATTAAAAAATTCTAAATTTAGTGATTTAGTAATTGACGTTAGACCAGAAAAAATTGTATATACTGATGGATCAATTTTAGAATAACAACTGGCTACCCGTGTGGTATAGAATAATAAGATTTAATAAAAGAAGAACATTTATCCTTATTTTTTTTAGTATGCTAATTTGATACCTCAAATTAAAATTTATCCCCTCCAAAATAAATAACAAAACGTTCCTTTCTTTTCCATTATCTTTGCTGGAATTTTTTAACAAATTTATTTGATGATTTCTATTAATAAAATATCAATTCATTTCACAGGAACCAATATTTTTGACAATGTTTCCTTTATAATAAATAAGCGTGACAGAATTGGATTGGTTGGGAAAAACGGTGCCGGAAAAACTACTTTGTTGAATATTATTACAGGAAAACTACAAGCAGACACAGGAAATATTGTTAACCCAAACAATTTAACTATTGGTTTCTTACCTCAGGAAAAAATCACGGGAACTAATGAAAACAATGTTTTTCAGGAGGCATTATCTTCATTCAAAGAAATTCTTGAACTTGAAAAAAACATAAACAAATACAATGTAGAATTATCCGAACGTGAAGATTATGATTCAAAAAGCTATTATTCTTTGCTAAATAAACTTAATGAAGCAAATGAGCGCTTTAAGTTAATTGGCGGCACAAGTATTTATGGCGACACAGAAAAAATTCTTCTTGGCTTAGGATTTACAAATGATGATTTTGCTCGTCCTGTAAATCAATTTAGCGGTGGATGGCAAATGAGAATTGAATTGGCAAAAATCCTTCTAAAAAAACCTGATTTAATTCTTCTTGATGAACCCACAAACCATCTCGATATAGAATCAATTCAGTGGTTCGAAGATTTTTTAATAAACTATCACGGGGCAGTTATGCTTGTTTCGCATGACAGAGCTTTTTTGGATAATATTACAAAACGAACTATTGAAATTTCGCTAGGAAAAATTTATGATTATAAAGCAAGCTATTCCGATTATGTTATTCTTCGTGAAGAACAACGCGAAAATCAAATCGCTACATTTACGAACCAGCAAAAACAAATTGCAGACATTGAAAAATTTGTAAATCGTTTTCGCTATAAATCAACAAAAGCACGACAAGTTCAATCGCGTGTGAAAAGGCTTGAAAAAATGGAAAAAGCCGAAGTGGAAAATGTTGACATTTCAGCAATTAGTTTTAAATTTCCACCTGCGCCTCGTTCGGGAAAAATTGTTGTTGAAGCAAATAATTTATCAAAAAATTATGATGAGAAATTAGTCTTGCAAAATCTAAACTTTGCTTTGCTAAGAAACGAATCTATTGCTTTTGTTGGGAAAAACGGTGAAGGAAAAACTACTCTTTCAAAAATAATTGTACAACAATTAAAATATGAAGGCGAAATAAAATTAGGGCATAATGTGAAAATCGGATATTATGCACAAAATCAAGCGGAGCTATTAGACGGGAAAAAAACAGTATTCGAAACTATTGACGATATTGCTGTTGGCGATATGCGTACAAGGGTCCGAAGTATTCTTGGAAGTTTTTTGTTTAGCGGTGATGACATTGATAAAAAGGTTAAAGTACTTTCGGGAGGTGAAAAATCAAGACTAACTTTAGCAAAACTTTTGTTAATGCCTGTTAATTTGTTAGTGCTTGATGAACCAACAAACCATCTTGACATGCAGTCAAAGGATATTTTAAAAAATGCTTTGCTTCAATATAACGGCACTTTGATTGTTGTTTCTCACGACAGAGATTTTTTACAAGGACTAACAAACAAAGTTTTTGAGTTTAAAAATCATAAAATCAGAGAATATTTTGGTGATATCTACGACTTCCTTTATTCCAGAAAAATAGAAACCTTAAAGAAATTAGAGGAAACAACAAAAAAAGAGAAAGCAGAAAACAATGGTAAAATTTCCGAAAATAAAATACACTGGGAAAAGAAAAAATTATTAGAAAAACAACAAAGAAAAATTTCTAATCAAATTTCGAAATCAGAAAACAAAATAGAAAAGTTAGAAAACGAAATTAAGGAAGTTGATAAAATGCTTGCCAATCCTGAAGAATATGAAGAAAACATTATTTTTACAGAAGTTTTTGATAATTACAAAGAATTGAAAAAACAATTGGAGTCCGAAATAAACTGTTGGGGAAAATTATATAAAGAACTTGATGAGTTAAAACTAAAAAAAGAAAAAATATAAAAAATATTTTTATTGTAATTATTTATTTCTAAATTTGTTATTCTTAAAATATTAAAATTTTTTTAACTAAAAATTCCAAAATTATGAAACAACTATTTACCATTTTTGTTGCTATTTTAACAACAATAACATGTTATTCACAACCAAGTTTGACCTCAGCTTTACTTCCTGAACCAAACGATTTTTTCATATTTCAACCTTCCGACACAGGTCTTGTTTCTCCGGGAGCTGCCGGTGCAAACCAGTCCTGGGATTTTTCAGGATTAAGTGTTCATTACAATCCGCAGTCAACTCAATACTGGAATCCTACAGCTACTTCTTATGGTGGTGATTTTCCATCAGCAACAGTTGCAAAAGAAGATCTTTCTATTCAGGGTGAATACATATTTATGGAAAATTCAGCAACAGAGTTAAAGATTTTAGGTAATGCTTCTGCACAAAGGTCGCTCGTTTACACTGACCAACACACCTTGTTTACTTTTCCGTTTACTTACAATTCGTCTATTACAGATAATTTTGCAGGAACAGTAACTTATATGTCACTAACTCTAAACCGTGCAGGAAATACAAGTATTTCCGGAGATGGATATGGTACTTTAATTTTACCTAATAATACTTTTACAAATATATTAAGAGTGAAAACAGTAGAGCATTATACAGATGAATATGTTGGTCAATTAGTCAGGACTTTTGATATCATTAAACATGAATGGTATGATGGAATACATAAAATGCCTTTGTTATTTATTGAAGAAGTTGCTTCTAAAATGGATACTTCTGCCCAACCAACTTTGAAAAAAGTTTTCCTTTCATCTTATGCAGCAGGAATAAATAGTCCTGTAATTAATAATGAAATTAATATTTATCCTAATCCTGTAGAGGATATTTGCCATTTATCATTTGTTTTAACAGAAAAAACAAATATGAAAATCTCGGTGATTAATTTAATGGGACAAAAATTGATTGAATATCCTGAAAAAATTTACATGTCAGGTATTTATAATGAAAATCTTAATCTTGAAAATCTTGCTAAGGGAACATATTTTCTGCAAATCAAATCAAACGAGAAAACTATTCAAAAGAAACTTTTACTGCAATAAAATCTAAAATTTTATTTATTGCTGTTTTATCAATTTAACATGACTTCAAATTCTACAGTATTATAGTTTTTTGCTGTATTTCCAGTACTATAAGAAAATTTAATTATTAAATATTTATCAGAAGCTTTATGATACATTATATTCATTGGAGGGATATCTTTTGTTAAATATTGATATAAATTAACTGTTCCATCGTCATTAATAAGTGGCTTAAAATCTTTTTGCTTTATACACATTGTATGCAAACTATCGTTTTGTGGTTTATAGCAAAAACTAACTGCATCATCACTTTTAACCACCTTAATAGTTAGAAAAAGGTCATTTTTTTTATTATAAATTTTGTAGTCATAGTTATTCCTCACTATGTTTTTATCTTTATCTACCGGGAAATTGATAGTGTATTTTGCATCTGCTTTTAGTGGAGTTGCAAAACCTTCGGAATACATTAAAATTTTAGCATTTCCTTCTACATCTTGAGCAAAACTGCTAAGAGTAAATAAAATTATTGCAATTAATATTAGTTTTTTCATGTTTTATTAAGGTTAATTGTGTGCGAAAAATTAGATAAATATAAAAAAATATTCAATTAAAATAAAATAAAGGTTAAAATAAATATTAAATTTATAATTTTATAAGATAAAATAGTTTGAAAAATATTATAAAAATACCCTTTTAATAAAGGGGACTTCTAATAATTACTTCGCATCAAGATTTTCAGAGTTTTTCATAGA
>CAYLPA010000209.1:0-5195 GCA_964385385.1 uncultured Saprospiraceae bacterium
GAAGCTGTATGCGGTACACGAGAGCCTATATTTGGAACACAATAATGAGTAACACCATGTTTTTTAAATATTGGTTTTATATGATTTGTAATGCTTGAAGTTTCAATGCAACCACCCTTATCAATGCTAATATCAACAATAACTGCCCCTGATTTCATACATCTAACCATATCTTCGCTAACAACCACCGGACTATTTTCGTTAATAGCATGCAATGCACCAATCAAAACATCAGCAGTTTTCAAAGCATCTTGTAATACTTTTGGTTGTATTGTGGAAGTATAAATTCTGGCATTAAGATTATTCTGAATACTTTTTAGCTTATAAATAGAATTATCAAATATTTTAACAAAAGCTCCAAAACCAATTGCTGCTTTTGCTGCAAACTCAGCTACATTTCCTGCACCAACAATAACTACTTCCGAAGGAATTATTCCTGAAAATCCACCAAGCATTTTTCCTCTTCCAAATTCTGAATTGCTCAAATATTCCGCAGCAATAAGAATTGATGTTGTTCCAACAATCTCACTTATTGACCGCATAATGGGATATGAATTTGACTTGTCTTTAATATGTTCAAATGATATTGCTGTTATTCTTTTTTCTATAAGATTTTTAAAGTAAATTTCATTTTGAGCTGTTAAATGTAATGCTGAAATAATTGTTTGCTTTGGCTTAAAAGAACATATTTCATTAATAGAAGGAGGTGCAACTTTTAAAATTATATCTGCTTTAAAAACTTCTTCAGGTGTGTAAACAATAAGACCACCTTCTTCGCTATACTCATTATCAGGGAAATTTGCTGCCTTTCCTGCTTCACTTTCAATAAAAACCTGATGACCATTTTCAACTAAAACACCAACAGCTGATGGCACTAATGCAACGCGTCTTTCCTGATAAGAAGTTTCTTTTGGTACGCCTATAGTGAGATTGCTCTTTTTCTTACTTATCTCAAGCATTTCTTCCTGTGGCATTAATTTTTCTGAATTAGAAAATTTAATAAACCCTGATTTTTTAGGTTCCATAAGGTTTTCAAAATTAATATTAAGACTAAAAACTTATTATTCTGCTATTTAAATTTACAGGATTTTCTTCAATCCTCACATATACGAAATTTTCAGGCAAAAGTTTTTCAATTTTTTCGGGCCATTCTACAAAGCAATAATTTCCGCTGTAAAAATAATCTTCATACCCAATATCCATTACTTCTGTAATCTTTTTTATTCTATAAAAATCAAAATGATAAATATAATTTTTGTTCTTAGTTTCGTATTGATTAATTATTGAAAAAGAAGGACTGGCTGTATTGTTTTCAACACCTAAAAAATCGCAAATTGCTTTAATAAAAGTTGTTTTTCCTGAACCAAGATTTCCATAAAAAGTAAAAATTTTATCATCAGGAAAAGTGCTAATAAGAATTTTAGCAACGCTTTTAAGTTCGTTTACTGAGTTACAAATTATTTTATGTTTAGTTTCTCTCATTCCTTGAAAATCTAAAATTCTTTATTTTGATTTCAGAAAAATATATGGAATTAAAACTTCTTCCATAGAAATACCTCCATGCTGGAAAGTATTTTTATAAAAATTAGCGTAATAATTATAATTGTTTGGATAAACAAAATAATCATTCTCTTTGCAAAAAATATAAGCAGTGCTAACATTTAATTTTGGCAAAAAGACATCTTCGGGATTTTTTATTTCAAAAATTTCCTTTGTATTATATTGAAGGCTTCTACCAAATTTATATCTCAAATTTGTATTCGTGTTTTTATCTCCTAAAACTCTAACAGGATTATTAGCTTTCACAGAACCATGGTCAGTAGTTATAATAAGATTAACATCTTCGTCGGCAAGGAATTTAATAATATCAAGCAATGGCGAATGCTCGAACCACGAAAGGGTTAATGAACGATAAGCAGATTCATCATCAGCTAATTCGCGAATAATTTCCATTTCTGTGCGAGCATGTGAAAGCATGTCAACAAAATTATATACAATCGCATTAAAACTATTATTTAATAAATTCGGAAGAGTTTCAACAAGTTTTCTGCCTGCATTCAAATTAAGAACTTTATTATAAGAATATTTAATATTTTTTCCGAAGCGCTTTAATTGTTCTCCAAGCAATTCTTCTTCAAATTTGTTTTTCGAGCCTTCTTCTTCTTCGTCAGTCCAATATTTGGGAAATCTTTTTTTTATTTCGCTAGGCAGCAATCCCGAAAATAGAGCATTTCTTGCATATTGTGTTGTTGTTGGCAAAGTACTGTAATATATTTCATCGCTTTCAACTCTGAAATATTCTTCGACAATATGTTGAATTGTTTTCCATTGGTCATATCTGAGATTATCAATGAGAAGCATAAAAGTTGGTTTATTGTCTGATAATAAAGGCAACATTTTTTCTCTGAAAAGAGTATGTGATTGGAGAGGTCTTTCAGAAGTTCTTCCATTGAGCCAATCGATATAGTTTTCTTCAATAAATTTTGAAAACATATTATTAGCTTCGCTCTTCTGCATTTTTAAAACTTCAATAATTCCTGAGTCTTCCGATTTATCGAGTTCCAGCTCCCAATAAATTAATTTTTTATAAACATCTGTCCATTCTCTAAAATCAAGATTTTTATTTATTCCATCACCAATATGTCTAAATTCCTGCTGATAAGAATGAGTTGTTTTTTCACTTATCAATTTTTTGTTATCAAGGTTTTTTTTAAGTGAAAGTAATATCTGATTGGGGTTAACAGGTTTTATTAAGTAATCCGAAATATTAGAACCTATAGCATCTTCCATAATTGATTCTTCTTCACTTTTAGTAATCATCACAACAGGAATATTGGGATAGATATTTTTTATCTGAGTTAAAGTTTCAATACCTGATAATCCAGGCATATGTTCGTCAAGAAATATAATATCAAAGTGATGTAACTTTATTAAATCCAATGCTTCATCGCCATTATTTGTTGTAATAACATTATATCCCTTTTCTTCCAAAAAAATTACATGAGGCCTTAAAAGGTCAATTTCGTCATCTGCCCATAAAATATTAATATTTTCCATAAATTATTTTATAATGATTATTACAATTATTTAAAAAATTCTTTTAAAGTAAGCGAAAATTTGAATACAAATTCCTATAATTGTTTACTTTTGTATAATTGAAACTAAAAAGATTATTATAACAACTTACAAATTTAATTATAATAAGTGGAGCTAATCTCAAATAAAAGAAAAATATTTAACGACCCGGTTTATGGTTTTATTACAATTCCGGATGATTTAATTTTTGATGTTATTGAACACTCCTACTTTCAACGTTTAAGACGTATAAAACAATTAGGTTTAACACATTTGGTTTATCCAGGAGCTTTACACACAAGATTTCATCACGCATTGGGAGCAATGCATTTAACAAATCAGGCAATTTCAGTTTTGAGGTCAAAAGGGCATGATATTTCCAATGATGAATTGCAAGGAGCTTTGTTAGCAATATTACTTCACGACATTGGTCATGGACCATATTCCCATGCTCTTGAACCATCATTAGTTTGTTGTTTGAGTCATGAAAAGCTTTCTGAGCTTTTTATAAATAAACTTAATAAAATTTTCAACAACAAACTTACTCTTGCATTAAAGATTTATAAAAATGAATATCATAAAAAGTTTCTTCATCAGTTAGTTTCAAGTCAATTAGATATGGACAGACTTGATTATTTAAAAAGAGACTCTTTTTTCACAGGTGTTTCAGAAGGAGTAATTGGTACGGAACGAATCATAAAAATGTTAAATGTTTTTAATGGGAAACTTGTCGTTGACGAAAAAGGCATTTATTCAATAGAAAAATTTATTATTTCCAGACGGTTAATGTATTGGCAGGTTTATTATCATAAAACTGTTTTTGCAGCCGAAAACATGCTTATAAAAATATTAAAACGAGCAAAATTTCTTGCCCAAAACCAAGAAAATTTGTTTGCAACTCCATCATTAGATTATTTTCTAAAAAATAATTTTACTGAAAATGAATTTAATGAAAACGAAAAAGTGTTAGATACTTTTGCCCTTCTTGACGATTTTGATATTTATACTTCAATAAAAGTTTGGTCAAATCATAATGATAAAATTCTTTCTTTTTTGTGTAAAAGTTTGGTTAACCGTCATCTTTATAAAACAGAAATCCAAAACCAGCCTTTTGAAGAAACTTATATTGACAAGATAAAACAAAGAGCAAAAAAAATCTTTCAAATTAATAATGATGAAGTTAACTACTTTATTATTTCAAAAACCAATAAAAACAATGCCTATACAAATGAAAACAATGTGATTAACATTCTTAATAAAAAAGGGGAAACTTTCGATATTGCAATAGCTTCGGACCAACTAAATATTTCTGTACTTTCAAAAACAACAAAAAAATATTTTTTAAGTTATCCGAAAAAATTATATAATTGCAGTTAATAAATAATAAAATAAATAATTTCAAAATACAATTTGTAATTATTAAATTTTTAATAAATTGCACTCATCAAATTATTATAATAAAACCTAAAAAAATAAATGGAATTTAGTGCGAGAAAAATAGCAGAAATATTAAACGGAACAATCGAGGGCAATCCTGATGTTTCAATAAATCAATTATCAAAAATTGAAGAAGGAGAAGAAGGAACTTTAACATTTCTTGCAAATCCAAAATATACTCATTTTATATATTCTACTAAAGCATCTATTGTTATTGTTGATAAAAGTTTCATTCCTGAAAAGCCAATTAAATGTACAATAATTAAAGTTGATGACCCATATTCGGCTTTCGCAAAACTTTTAGAAGCATATAATACAATTAAATTAAATAAGACAGGCATTTCTGATAAAGCATTTATTTCAAAAAATGCAAAAATCGGTAATGATGTTTATATAGGCGAATTTGCAATAATTGGAGAAAATGTTTCTATTGGCGATAATTCAAAAATATATCCTGGAGTTATTATTGGCGAAAATGTTAGTATTGATAATAACACTACACTTTTTTTTGGTGTAAAAATATATTCTGATAACAAAATAGGAAAAAATTGCACACTTCATGCAGGTGTAATAGTTGGAGGTGATGGTTTTGGCTTTGCTCCTCAAAATAATAATAATTATAAAAAAGTTGCACAAATCGGAAACGTAATTATTAAAGACAATGTTGAAATTGGAGCAAATTC
>CAYLPA010000210.1:0-5187 GCA_964385385.1 uncultured Saprospiraceae bacterium
TTCCCAATTTTGAAAGCGTATCTTTTTCATTGCCCAATTCAAACCAAAAATATTCATATTGCTCCAATTGTTTAGTGCCTAATTGAATGCTATCACCCAAACAAATTATTTGAGTATTGCCACAATCGGCTGTGTTAACAGGAGCATCAACAGGATAAACGGAAACATCATCAATATAATAATAAGCCATTTCCCAACCAGTTGGATTTATCTCTATATAATTAAATGGAGTATTGATATTAAAATTACCCAAAGTAATAAATTGTTCACCACCTTTTGCATTATATATCCCGTCGATTTTTACCCAATTTGCAGTATCACTCATAAATCCGTTTTGATTTAATACTTGGGGATGATGATAAACCTGATCAAGTTGTGCCCATGTTATTGTATCCTCGCTAAAATACACTCCAATAGCCTCAATTGCATATTTTGATTTATCTGCTAAAGACACATAGAATTCTACTTTATAAGCCTGAGCTGAATCAAGAGGTTTTGAAAGTTTTGTTTCTGCAAATTCACGCCAGTTAGTTAAAGGACTAAGAGTAAAACCACAGCCGGCATAAGCTTTTCCTGTTTTAGCCCATTGGTAGCCACCTGTATTTTTAGGAATACTTATAGCTGTATGTAATGCACATTCGTGATAATATTCACTTGAGCCTCCATCACCTAATGGTGTAAACCATCCTTTTGCAAAATCAAGTTGTCCACTTGCATAAGGACATTGGAAATGCTCTTCGAGACTGCCGTTTTGCACTAAGTTTTGTGAAAATAAAAAATTTACATTTAGTAATATACAGTATGCAATGTATAATATTTTATGGTTTTTCCTCATTATTATTATAATATTACTAAAAGTAAAGCCATCCAATTGGATGACTTTACAATGCATTAATAGTATTTAATCCATTATTATTATTTTTCCATTAAAAGTTTTGTTCCCTATAAAATTATAAAAATAAATGCCCGGTTGCAGCTTAATAAGTTTAATTGTATGTATGTTTTGCTCGGTATTTATTTCTTGTTCTAAAACTTTGTTTCCGATAGAACTATAAATAAAAAGTTTTGCTTTTCCGCTCAAAATCTTATTATTAATTTCAAGAGTAATTTTATCTTTTGTTGGATTAGGATAAATATGCAATCCTTCAATTGCAATTTTATTTTCTTCCTGTGGTCTTGCTTTGCGATAAGGCAAATTAAGGTCATCGGGGTCAAGCCCAAGCATTACTCTTGCCGAATACACTCCTTCGCCTCCGATGTAAGGAGTAAGCGAAGCAATTGCAAACAATGCATTTCGTTGTATTTGGTCAAATTCAATATCTTCGGCTAATGCTGTAAGGTAAACATTATTTGTTACTTGTTTATTCACTTCGATTACAGTTTGTGCAACCACAACTCCATTATCCATCAATGCCTGATTGATATCGCCTTCATCTATTAATTCTTGTATTTCGATAAACTCTGCAATTGTTGAATTCACACGATAATTGTAGAAATTAATATAAGCTGTATCATCATCTTCTCCAAGATACATTAGTTCAGGGTCGGAATATAATATCTCGAATAAATATTCTTCATTGAAATCTTCAAATTCATCTTCCAAAATATCATAACTAATTTCCTCTCTTACAATAGCACCTAAGCGTTGATTTCGCATAGCAGCATCAAGGTCATCATCAGCAATTGGCATGGGTAAACCCACACATTTACTTAAGACATTGGTATTTGGATGCTCTTCAATATAGTTGGCAGAAAAAGTATTTGAAACATCCGGACTATAAGGTTGGGAATCATGAATTCCTCTAAAATACCAAGGGACTTCTTGATAATTTGTAATATTCAAGTTTCCTGCTATTCTGTCGCCCAAATTAGTATTCCATATATTATCGGAAGCTCTGTTCTCGTGTCCTTGTTGTGTGATAAATGTTGCAACTGTGCCTCCGCCACTTGGAGGTACATACTGTGGTTCAAAATAAAAACCATTTAAGCAGGTATCAAGGTCGTTACACGAAAACTGGGTGTTTGTGCAAACCCCAACTGCATAAATGCCATAACCTGTTTTCGCAATACGGTGGTTGTCGTATATATATGCGCCTGTGCTTTGTGCCACATGTATTCCTTGCAATCTTTCAGGATATCCCCCAAAATTTGGAATATCGACATTATTCTTAATGTGGTTCCCTGCGACTCTTATCCTGTCACAATCCTGAATATTAATACCGTAATGTTTGTGACCACTATTATGATCAAAATTATCAAAATAAATCATATTGCTTCCTATCTTGGCATATCTCGGATTACTAGCACCGGGCAAAGATGAAGTAGCATCAATAACAGCTATACCGGTACGTGTATTATTTATGGTATTATTAAGAATTTCCAAATCTTTCCCTGCCAGTGACTTAAATGCACTTTCCACCCTGATAGCTGAGTTAAGGATTACTGCATTATTTGCCCATGTTCCATCATGTTGTTCAATTACATTATTATTAATATGAGAAGTACCGAGTGAAAGATAATCATAAACCGCATTGAAATACTGCTCGGTAAATTCATTGTTTACAGCTGTTAAACTATGTTTATAAGTAAAAACACCAAAATTACATTTATCGAAAACATTCTTTTTTAATCCAAAGCCTCCCACAATAACTTTATTTCTAATACAACTCAAGTATGACGATGAAGGTGGCATTGTGCCGGCAGGATAAATAACTTTTAAGCAATAAACGGCTCCTTCCAATGGATGATTGTTGTTATCAATTAAAGGTACTGCCTCAGTCATACTAATATTATTAAATTCATTATTATAAACCTGCAATTCGGAATTAATACTTTTTATGCCAAACACAAGGTTATCGAATGTGTTCTTTAGTGATGCGGAAGAATAATCACCAATAGTTATATCATAAACTGTATCAATTTGCACTCCGGTAAAATTATAATAATAAGGATCTAAAGAAGCCGGCATTGAGGCAGTGCTTCTATGAAATATACATCCGGCAATATAGGTATTATTTGCTGGAGGTGGAGGGTCGGGTGGGTCGGGCCAGGCAACCATTTCACATTCGGGATTGTAATTCCTGATTTTTACTCCAATGAAATTATCCTTAAATTCTGAGAAAGTAATATTAATATTAGCATTATTAGCACCGACCACAGCATTTTTAGCATGTTCAAAAAATGAATTGCTAATAATAATTGAAGATGTGGGGTCTTCGGCATAAATGCCATCCCACAAAAAGTTGCAACCTGCCTTAAAATCAACATTATTAATTGTTAGTGTATAACCCGGTAACACTTTAATTCCTGACATTGGACAGAATTTCACATCAGATAAATTAATTGTCACATTAGCGCCAATATATAAAAAGCCGCAAATTGAAATATCTTTATTTAAGAATGTGTATGGTGAACTAATTATATCACCATCGCAATAGTAATGATCAGCATTGTTTGTTGGATATGGGTCACAACAATCAAATACCAAAAAATCTGTATAATCTTCGCACCAATTCTCAATATGAATAGTATTTACTTGTTGCAGATTATTAATAGTACTCCAGTTAATAGTAATTATATTACTATGAGCAATTTTTATGGGTCCGCCATTAATTGTATATTGGTAAACATAAACAGGGTCATAATTAGTTATTGTATATGTAGCCGGATTTGAACCACAAGTGGTGGTTGGTCCTGTAATTATTGGTGGTTCTGGTGGAGCGGCTGTTGTTATAGTAATATTATCGATTTGGAAATGTGTTACACCAGAATTTGGCTGCTGTGGCTGAATTACTAAAGAATAACAATCGGCAGTTGGAGTAAATAAGATACCATTTGTAGAATTTGGAGTAAAAATAGTGGTACTAGCCGTATTACCAAATAATACTTGTATGTTCTGGATTGATTGACCCAAATTCCCTTGGTTAATCGAAAAATTGGGTGACATATATACCATAGCACCTGGTAAAGATGATGTGTTGTATAAAGTGTAATCAAAATTAATGATATAAGGAGTCCAAGCTTTCAAAAACACATTCGTATAAATTGCTTCCGGCTGATTGCCAACTGTTGATCCATAATACATATATGCAGCACCGCTACCATTAATCTGACTTATTTGAGGACTTGAAGCAGCCTTTCTCCAGCCACATACCATATGTTGAAATAATTTAGGTGTACTATTTACATACATCATATTATCCCAGGCTTGACCAAATGGATTTAATGCCAAATTATTGTAGTTTCCAGGATGTTGAACGACTGGCCAGAAAACTTCTTCAAAATCACCATTAAATACAAGGTTATCACAAGCTGGTGGACATTTCTCATGAGTTGGATAGACAATTGTTAAAATTCCTGTAAGCATTAACTTCCACTGACCGGATGGATCGGAGTTTATAACCTTGATATAGTATGTATTTCCAATAGTTATACTATTTGAGAATATACTAGTTGGTGTGTCATTACTATTTGTTATAGGTGCAATATTAACATCAAATAATTCTATATTTGTAATAATAGCATTAGAAGTAGCTATCGGTTCGGCAGTAGCACTAATTAAATCTGTATTGGCAGTGAATGTAAACCAATATTCACTATATTGTGAATTAATGGTATAACTATTAGTTCCATGTGTAATTGTTTGGGCTGTTTGCCATGTGTTTTGTCCAATAGTATTTAAGCTAAATACTAAAAAAACACTAATAAAGATAATCTGATTTACTCGTTTAATTTTTTTCATAATTTTAAAGGTTTTAATGAGTTTAAGAACTACTTTTTTAAAAATTCAGAAATGACAAATAGCTTCTCAATCTCTTGGTTAATAAAAAATATTTTTCTCACTAATGTTTTTTCATAGGCTTATTTTTAATTACACATAATTTATTTTTTACCAAATATTTTTAAATAGTATAAAAATTACTATAATATGTTGAATACAAATCTACAAATTAATTATTGAATATTCAAATTTTAAATATTTTTATCCCAGATATTTAAAATAATCAGGTAAAAGTTTATATTATTCCAAAAAAATAAAACACAATAATTAAAATATTTCTAAATTTATCTTTACTTTGCAAAAGAAAAATTAGACTTCTAATTAATATTAAAACGGAAAAACACCCTAAGATCTCAAAAAAATGACGATTAGCGGATTTACAATGGTAAAAAATGCGGATAAATTAT
>CAYLPA010000211.1:0-5180 GCA_964385385.1 uncultured Saprospiraceae bacterium
AAAAAACATATATCTCAGAATTTTTATCAGCATTTTTAGCAATCCAGCCATTTTCAGAAAATACTTTTTCGAACTCACCTTTCGTTGCCCTTTCGTTATATCTGAAATAAATATTCTTTCTTTTTAGACCAAATGTTGATATAAGATATTCACGCATAATTTCAGCATCGTTGTAAGCATCTGAAACATTTGGAGCATATTGATATTCTTCAATGCCAAACACAACAGCGATTGCATTCGGTTTATTATTAGAAGTTTCAAGTGCAAAATCAATATCTGAGAATTCTTCTTCCTCAACTATTTCATCTCTAATAATCAGAATTTTTTTTGTGGTTTCATTGTCGTTGATATCAATAGCCTTAACTTCAATAGGATTTTTACCAATTTTCAGTTTAACCCTTTTTTGAAATTGTCCACTACTCTTTAGAGAAGCAGATTCATCATTTACATAAACTTGAAATAATCCTTTATTATCGGTTGCCTTGCCTTTTATTATTATTGAGAATTCTTCAGTTCTAAAAATGTTCTTTTTTATTTCAGGACTAAACAGATTTATTTCAGGTTTTTCATTATCTGTAGGTTTAGTAGTAACCTTTGGGATTCTAGCTTTTGCTTTAGGAGCGAATGAATCAAATTCTTGCAAATTAATAGTAAAATTTGAAATATACTGCGTTTTTACACCAACCCCTTGTATGAATAATTTTTTATATTTTCTTGGAACAGTTACAGTTATCTGTTTACTGTTTGGGGTGTTGTATATTTTACCTAAAATCATTCCATTTACTGAGACTGGGATATAGTTTCCTACATAAATATTATCTACTTTACATTGAGAGATTGAGTTATAACTATCTGTGAAATGGAATTTTAGAATATAATTTTCATTATTTACATTAACCGAAGTTATATAGAAAGATTGATCAGTACTTGTTTTACCTAGCCTTCTATTTAATGTAACAGTTTTTGCAAAAATATTAAATGAAACTATTAGTATCATAAGTGTAATTGTTAACCGTTTCATTTCTTTTCCTCCAATTGCTGTTTGACAGTTTTTGACCAGTTGCATTTATTATTACCAATTGAATTGCTAAACCAAGAATCTTCTAGTTTTTTAAGAAATCTTATTGATTTATCAATACCTCCTGTATGCTCTGGTTCAAGAGCAATAGTAATACCTTCAATTCTAGAAAAAATCCATTTTATTAAATCCGATTCAAATGAAAAGGTTTTGTTAATTTCATCAGTTTCAATGTACGAATAAAATTCTTTATCATTAGAGGTTGAATTTTCAATTGTGAAGAAATCAATATCGATATCAAAAAATACACTATTAATTTCTTCTTTATTTATACTCCCATAAAGTTCTTCTATTGTTTTAAATAGTATTATTCTATGCTTTTTGCCATTTAAATCAATAAGTTCTCTTTCTTCAAAACCATTGTCTTGTTTACATACTACCCATATATCATTTAATAAATCAAGATATGCTGCTGAAAGTATATGGTTATCATTTAATGGATTAAGTCGTGCCCAAGAGTAAAAAGCAACTTCATCTAAATCATCTAGAACTATTTTAGTTAATTCACTTTTGTCTTCATCAGATGGATATGCTAAATCTTGATGCCAATCAAAAGTGATTAAATCAGGCGATTTTTCCAGTCCTTTACACCATTTTGTCCAATAATAAAAAGAAAACCTATGTTCATTAAAAAGTCCTAATTCAATAGCTTTATCTATACCTGTAGGATGACCTAACATCTGCTCTATAACATTTGGAGGTTTTGTATTATATTCAAACTTCATTTTGTAATTTACCATTTCTTTTACTCCTTTTCACATAATGTTTTGCGTGTGCGGCGGGATCGGAACGATCACGCCAAGACAAACCGACCAGCCGTTTGAATCGGAAGATTCAAACAAAGAGCAATGACCAGCCCTACAGCCGACACGCTTGTTAGCGGAAGTTATTCTCAAGATCACTTGTCAACTATCCTTAATGATTTTCTCAATATCATTTATTGATAATTCTTTAGTTCTGAAAATTCCATTGATACTCATAACTACAACTATTTTATCGTAATTTGGAAATGTCAAAACATTAAGGACTTTAGAATTTTGATTATTTGACAATTTTGTGTAGATTATTTCTTCTTTTGCTTTTTTTAATCCATTTTCATTTAAATCAATTTTTGATAAATCTAACATCCCTAATCCTTTATTGTCTGAAGATATCAACAAGAGATCTTTAACTACTTCAATTGAATTCCAGCTGTAAAATGTATCATTTGTGTCGTGTAGATAATCATTACGATTTCCATATTTTATCACATTAGAAAAATATCCTATTTCGTTAAAATTTCTATCCAAAAGCGAGATATGTTCAACTGCTCCACCCATTGATGAAGTATTAGAAAGAATAAAATATAAATCATTTGAGTAGCAAGATTTAGTGATTTCGGCATAAGTACCGTGAGTATTTAATTTTTTAACATCCTTAATTATCGGTTTTGCTGGATTAGTTATGTTGTATTTTAATATCCACTTTGGAAGAACAATATTATCAACTGCAATCAAATCATTATTAACAATTAATAAATCATCGATTGCCTTTCCAGAGTGCAATAGTTCGTCTGGAATACTCAATAAATTCCATTTTGGATTATCAATTAAATCATAAAAACCTAGAATTTCATTTTCACCTTTTCCACCAACAAACAAAATATCTTCTTGGATTGAAATTGTAAGTGCTGAATAATCCTTAGGTAAAGTAATTAGATTAGTAATAAATTTTCTATTTGAATGAGATAACTTATAAGTTTTTATACTTCTCCCATCATTTGTTATGCAAGCTATCCAGCCTGTATTTGAGTAAGCAACATGGTCAAATAATCGACCTTTAAATTCAATATCCTTTTTATAAAAACTTTTATCAAAATTATAGTCTGAGAAAATTGGTAAATCTAATGAGATTTTATTTATGTTTCCATCTATTTCATATTCGACGATCCAGTCAGAATTTTTTGGATACACAATGAGATTTTCAAAAACCTCATTTTGCATAGTACAAGAAATAATAATTAGAATCGCAATAACTACATAAAATACTCTTTGCATTTAATATCCTTTAATTTCCGCTAATGTTTTGCGTGTGCAGCGGGATTGGAACGATCACGCCAGAAAACGAACCGACCAAAGTTTGAACCGGAAGGTTCAGACGAAACGAACTGATAACGTAACCCGCTGAAACGCTTGTTAGTGGCTATCATAATTTTACATAATTAATAATCTATGAATGAGAATGACTGCAAAATTCTATATAATTTATTTTTAGAATCCAGTTCACTTACAGGATAAGTCAATGTTATCTCAAATACATAACCCTCTACCATGTGAGTAAAAACACACTTTTCCATAATTTCACCAAAATATTCAAAATAATACTTTATTACGAATTTAGTAAATTTATGACCTGAAATCATTAATGTGTCAAGTTCCTTTGTTGTAATATTTTTATAATTAGCAATATCATTTTGCATGGGAGTAAGATAAGATTTTGCATAGCCTTGCAAGAATACTTGCAAAGTTTCTTCATCTAATAAATCAAATGAAAACTCTTTTGATAATTCATTAATAGGGGCTGTAATTTTGAATCGGAAATCACAACCTTCCTGATTACTAATAAAAGCTATAAACCCTGTCCTTTCAATTTCAATTAAATCAGAAGGATAATAGAATGAAACTCCATTTTTGTTATAATGTATTTCATCTGAATAAATGTTTGATGCAATAAGCATAATAAATGTTAATAAAACGAAGAGGATTTTTTTCTTGATGTTCATGACTTACTCCTTAATTATTACTTCTTTGATTCAATAAAATGTATAGAATTGAGCATTTTATTCAAATCTTCATCCCAAAGTTTCTTTTCTGAAATACGATACGAAACAGTGATAGTATGAATTTTGCATCTATTAAACACTTTATATATTCTAACAAAAACATGAGGATTTTGGTTTAATTGTCTTGTATAGCTAAATTCAAATACATCAACATTATTTAAATTTGAGATTTTCAAATGATTCCATTCTAATATTTTCATATCAACACCTGATGCACGCATCTGTTTCATACCATCTTCAATACTCGACCTAATTATTTCTTCGAAAAATATTAGCTCATCCTCAGTTAAGACAATTGAATCGGTTAATTCAAATAATGGTTCATCAGAAATTTCAGTCTCAATAATGAAACGACAATAATTGCTCAAGGCACTCTCATCAAATTCATTCAACCCTTTTGGTTGTAAAACTACACGTTCAGAATTATGCGTAATTTCTAAAACTTTTTCAGAAATTGTATTATTAAATTCTTTATAAAAACCTTCTTGAATTTCAAATGAAGGTGAAATTTCAAATATGCATATATTGGGTATACATACATTGATCCAATTATTTATTAATGATGTAAGGTTTGATTTTTCCTGAATTTCTTCATTTAAATTTATATTATTTTTTTGGATTCCAGTAATTATTCCACTTTCTTTTAATTCATCAATTGTTGGATAAAATAAATCTTTAGAATCATTAACCTCTAATTTATCAATGAAGTTTTTTGTAATTTCATGTTCTCGCAAATAATTTAAATAATCTGATTTTGAAATCTTATTCTGCTTTTTTGCAGTATTTAATTCAAGAGCAGTTAAATGTAAATCTTTTCTAATTTCAAGAATACTGAAAGGATTATGAAACCCCATTTTTGTATCGAAATTTAAATACCTTTTTTTACCTGCAATAAATGCTATTGTTGCAGCTGATGAACATTCTATTACAGAATAAGTATTTAGATTATATTTTTCAATTATTTCAGCTAACTCATAACCTTCATAAATTAAACCTCCATAACTATCAATGATGATTCCTGTAATTTTTTCATTATTAATTAAAAGATCCTGGATTTTATCTGATAAACCATATTTCATGCCACCAATTAGATGTATTTTAGATTCTTCATCTACCAAATCAATTGTATAATCAAGTTTGTTTATTTCTTCAAAATTTGCTTCCTGTAGTTTATCTAGACGCCAATAACGTGGTATTATAAATAAAGTGCTAATAATAATAATAATTCTTACGATACGTGCCCAAAACTTCTTTCCATTATTTATATACTTTTTACTGCAT
>CAYLPA010000212.1:0-5125 GCA_964385385.1 uncultured Saprospiraceae bacterium
AGCATTACTTATATATCTTGCTGTCTCAGGTCTTTCCTAATGGAGCGAAGCGGAATGTTGATTAATGCTTAGAGTGTGCGATGCAATTGTGCATTGACACTGATGTTATGCGAGGAGATTCATAGATGAAAGATTTAAACATTCCACTAAAAGAAGAAAAGAAAATCAGCAAGGCTATTGATGATATGTTGCCTGATGAAGAAATTATCAAAGAAATCAAAAAAGTAAAATGTATCAAAATTTTAGATTCCATTTTTGAGTTCATTATATTCAAGGTTGTTTTTGGTTATTTTGATTGGGTGGCTTTGATGTACCAAAAGATTGAGAGCTTTGTAAAACACGCAAAAGTTCAGTATTAATTAATATCCTTAATGCTTTTTGTTCTGTATCACTTTTGGGAACATAAAAAGAATCGTAATCTGTTTGTTTTATATTTTTATATCCTAAAGATTTTGCCATTTCATCTAATAAATCAAGTAACTTTTTTTGCATTTCCGTTGGTTCATATGGTTTTACATGAAAAGATTTATAAAGATTTTTCCAAGCATTTATTACTTTGTTGTGTTTATGATAAACTACATCTATCAAATTTAATGCATCAACAAAATCATTAGGAAATGGATATGATTTTCTGCTTGTTAATAATCTTAAAAATAAATTCATTCGTTGTAAATTTTTTTCTTTTATCATATTTGTCCATATTGCTATTAAGACACCGACGGTTGGACCGGCAAGAATGGCAAAAATTGTTAAACATTCCACAATTCACTCCTTTAATTAGTTCTTTATAAGTTGGTGGCGAGGGTGGGATTCGAACCCACGGTGGCATTACCACAATAGTTTATGAAACAATTGCCTTCGACCGCTCGGGCCACCTCGCCTACCTCACCAAAAAAAAGAGGGCTTAGAATAAACTAAACCCTCAAAATGTCTTAACCAACACAACCAACAAGACATTGGTAGCACAAGCGTCAACTACTGTTTCATAAACTGAGTCAAACATCATAAACTTAACCTTTTATGTCAATTACTTTCTACAATAATAACAATGTCATATAATGTTTTGCGTATGCGGCGGGATCGGAACGATCACGACCCGAATCATATAAAACAAGGTTTGAATCGTAAGATTCAGACCGAAAAGAATAATAAACCCACCCGCAGATACGTTTGTTATGCCATTTTATTGAAACCATCTTATAAACAACCATATAAATTAAACTGATATAGATTATGAAGAGATTCATATTAATTTTTATTACTTTTTTAAAGCACTTATAATTAGATTTATTTTATTAACAATTTCTTTGAAATCATAACCAGAAGAAACAATTATTAACTCGCATTTATTTTTTTTGCAAAGTTTTTGTTTCCTAGTATCTCTTTCAACTGTATTTTTAAAACTTTCTTCACCGCCAAAGAAATCAATAGGTTCAAAATGTTGTTCTCCTTGAAATTCAATTGCCAATTTAATTTGGGGTATATAAATATCTAAGTGCTGGCGTCCTATCCACTTTGGTTTTCCATGATGGATTACATCGTAATCTGGAAATTCTTTTAATATTTTATTATATAATTCTGTTTCTTGAATCCAACCTTCACCAACTTTTGGTATATTATATTCCTCTCTAAAAGAATTTTCAGCATCTCTAATAATTTTCATCAATTGATTTATTATTGCTTTTTCTACAACATTCGGAATAGCACGATAATAATTCTGTTTAGATTCTTCTTCATCAATTGACTTGTAGTATTTAAATTCTCTTTTATTAATAAAAAAACTTTTAAAGTAACTATCAAATTTTTCAGAACCTTTTTTTAAATCTTTATAAGCAAAAACTTGAAAAAATGATTTCCCAATTCTTGATTCAAATTTGTTTAAACTCTCTGGAATAAATTTTTTAACTTTTTCAATATTCTCCCAACCAAATTTCGTTAAATATCTTTGTCCGCAAACTTTAACTATTACATCTGGAGAGAGAATTTGTGAATTAATTTTTTTACTGTATTTAATTAAATCCGCAATATTAATAAATTCATTTTGACATTTAATGTTCCATGATTCTTCATAATTGCAATTATTTTCATATATTTCTATTAACTTATTGTTTGTATAAGATTTAGTAATCGGATAATATTTCTCTAAAATTTCAAAATAATTCTTCAACTTTTGAACCCTATTTTTCTTACGATATTTTTTCACTAATTCATAGAATAATACAAATATGTAGTTAGAATATTTAGGTAACTCAATGTAACATCCATTCAAAAAACTTCTTTTAAAATAAATGTAAAATTCTTTTTGAAGATTGTTATCAAACTCAAAGTTTTTTAATGAATATATATTTTGATTTTTTAATATAGGTATTGGTAATTTAGATTTTGATAGACCTAGTAACTTTTCAGGTTTAGAAACATTTCTTATAAGATCTTTCCAATATCTTACTTGCCCCTTAACTTCTATACCGCTAATATCAATTAAATTTTTCAATTTCTTTGGTAAAAATAAGTCACCGCCTACAAATTCAAGTTCACCAAGATCTTTTAAATTTGTGTCTCTTAAATTTAACTTTCCATTTACTCGTTTTAATTTACCTAAAGATATAATATTAGTATATCTTAAATCCACTTCTCCACCGACAAAAGCCAATTTACCTAAATCTAAGATATTTGAATATTGAATATCTAAATTACCTCCTACTTTTTCAAGATTTCCTAAACTGATTAACTCAGATTCGATTTTCCAAGAGCTTAACCCAATACCACCTTTTACTTCTCTTAAATTACCTAAATTATTTATTCTACAATTAGAAAGACCTAGACCACCATTAATTGTTTCGATGTTTTTTAGTTTCTTTAACTCGTCATCTTTAATGCAAATACTAAAATTCACTGTATTTTGATTATCGGTTATTATTCTTAAATCAAAAAAATTACTTACATATTTAGTCTCCAAAAATTCATTTACTACATAACCACCATACATTGTAATTTTATTTTGCCATGTAAAAGCTCTATAGCTTGAAAAGTTTTTTGTACTACGTTTTCTTTGACCTTGAAAATGAAAATTTTCTGAATTACATGAAATTGTAATAACTTTATTATTTCCTGGATTTTCGTTTTGGATATTTGATTTAGACATAGTTGCAATTTCTGCATTTTTCAACAAGATTTCTTCAATTATAAATGATATTGAATGCCCATAAAGAGAATAATTCAATGTTGGTCTTACATTAAAAGAAGCTTTAAATAACAAATATCCTTTGTGTAAAATTAAGCTTTCAATTTCGTTGCAACAGTTGTCATAAGTAATTTCATGATTATGAGTAATTCTATTTTCTGTCGTAATGAGATATAATTCATTAATTACATCTATATCCTCTTTGGAAATAATATTAGGTAATTTGAATTTATCGATAATCAGTTCATTCTCAATCGTTACGATTTTGGAGATAATTTCAATATATAGATTTAATTTATTTGAGATATTCAATGCAAAACAAATCGGTAGTGAAATAGAATCATCTTTATTATGCTTTCTAATTATTAATTGATTTTTGCTATTTAAATCTGAAAAAAATATCAATAATTTAAGCATTACTAAAGCTGGAAGTACTACTGAAAATCTAAATTCACAAATAAACATGTTATTTATTTTTTGTATCAACCCGTAACATCTATTGAACATATTGAAATAGTAAAAATCAGTATATTTTTTTATTAAAATATTTCTAAATATTTCTGTTTCACCAGTATTAGAAAATTCACATTGATATTCTCTAATGAAAATTGGGATTTGATTTTGTTTATCAGTAGAATCATTTTTCAAACTTTGTTTTCCATTAGCACAAATTAATCCTTGTAAATCAAAATCTTTAAGAGAATATTTTATATTTTCTTTTTTTAGGAATATGTTTTGAGTAAATTCATTATCCTCAAATGAAATGCAAAAAGAGTCTAATAAATTTATGTCGTCGTAAAGACTATTCAATTCAGGATTCTTTATCAATTGCTTAAAATGAATGATTTTATTACTAAGAAAATCCTTTAAATCTTTATCAAAGATCATGTTACTTGCTTTACCATTTATCAACATAAATTACAAATCCTTTATGATTTGACTGTATGTTAAAATATTGAATTTATTCAATAAATAATGATCTTTATATTTACTGTTCACAAGAAACTCAATTAATTCGTTTTTATCTTCATCATTCACGATAATGAATCTCAAATCCGAAGGACTAAACTTCAGTGTATTTTTTGTGGATCTATTCATCCAATTAATCTCTTGTTGAAATAGTTTAGAATTTTTCTTACCTTTTTCATCGATTTCCTTTACCACTTCATTTGAACATTCAATCAATTGCTTCGACACATCGGGAACAAATCTCCATTCTTTTTCATCATAGTATTTTATCGTTTTTGTTTTATTCGAATACGGTTTTAGAAACAGGATGAATTTAATTGCATTATTTGCAATCAACAACAATTTATGAATCCTTTTTTTTATTATATCATTTTTGTAAAACAAATCGTCATATAAATCATTTAAAGTATGCGAATATCCTAAAATAAAATCCTCACCACAGATTAGCCTTACAAGCTTACTCTTTGCTTCTTCAAAATACTTTTTTGTAATTACTATATTATATTTTTTCGATAGTTTAGCTATAAAACTCTTATCTAAATCTTCATATTTAAAATCTAATAATTGATTTTTCTCTTTTTCAATTTCTATATCTAATTCTGCGTATTTGCTATAAGCATATCTGAAATTCTTGATTACTTTTGAATTTCTCGAAATATACATAACTGGATTTAAACCGTTAACTTCACCCCATTCTTTTGATAAACCAATGGCATATTTGCCGTAGTTTTCTATATGATTTTTTGCATTAGAAATCGGCAAATCACAAAAGCAAACCATCGGAATGAAATGATGGTTTTTAATATTTTCTATTTCTTCGAATAGAAATTCGAAATTTTCAAGACTGTAATTAGGTTTAAATCCATCTGTAAGTATTTGTTTAATTCTATCAAAACTTGTAGTATAATGAAATAGAGTATCTGATGATAATTTCAAACTCACATTTTCTCCTTTTTCTACTCAATAAAAATGGCA
>CAYLPA010000213.1:0-5116 GCA_964385385.1 uncultured Saprospiraceae bacterium
ATGAATGTTGGAATATAGAGCCATTCAATAACATTAAAAGTGTTGGTGGTTAAATTGAATTTGTAAATACCATCAGAATAACTCCCATTTCCCATAACAAGGAGAATATTGTTTGTGTCATAAGGAATTGCTTCCCACACAGGAAGTCCGTTAGTGATGGTGTACCATGCAGAAGCCACACCATTGTTTACACAAACTCCGTTATCAGTGCAAATCACAGTATAATTATTATTTCCTGCACCAAAAAGTATGTTGTTGGCATGAATTCCGGTTGGTCCGTATAATGTCCAATTAAAGCTGAAACTGGTCATACACAGAGATACGAGTAATATTGTGAAAAGTGTTTTCATAATGCTTTATTATCTTTAATTTGTAAATTTAAAAAGTTTATAGCTATTTTTTTCCATCTGTCAATTGTTGCTACCTGATGCATTTTTAATTGTACCGAATTCGGTATAATTAAAATTTGGGTTATACAAAGCTTCCCATTCTCCAAGATACTCAATCGTGCTTTTCAGGCTGAGCCATTTGATAATTATTACTTCCTGCATTTGGCTTTTTGCCATATCGGTAAGTGAAAAATAATCATCTTGCTTAAGAGAGATGATTGAAATTTCTGTACCTTGAATATTTATTGTTTTACTTTTTATCATAGTTTTTCTATTATTTCCTTATATTGCTATTTCCCTTTAGCAGAAGAATTTTAGGAAGTACGCTCTTACTTTTTTCTAACATTTTATTTATTTCACCTTTTTCACATTATGCATTAAGTAATTATTATTAATAATTACTGTTTTCCCGCAAATATAATTATTGTTTTTATAATTTTAAAATATTATTTAGTTATCGATAACTATTATAAAGTGTGAATTGCAATTTTTTATATAAAAGTAAAGAAAAAACATAAAAATATTTTTTATAATAAATCGTTAATAATTTTATATTTTTGCCGCCATGAAAAAACTGCTATTATTATCAATATTATTTTTTATTGTATTAAGTTATTTTTCTTGTAAATCGGATTTTGAATTAAATGCCGAATACAAAGACATTACTGTTGTTTATGGTTTACTTAATCAAAACGAAACTGAGCATTACATAAAAATCAACAGAGCATATATTGGAGATAATGCTGTAAATATGGCTCAGGATCCAAACAATATCAGTTATGGTGATTCCTTAGAAGTAACACTTGAAGAATGGTATAATGGTAATTATATACGAAAATTTGACTTTGAAGATACTTTAATTAAAAGAGATTCAAGTTCGGGTTCTTTTTACAACCCTAACGACCCATACCAGATAATTTATAAAGCAAATGCTAACCTTGATGAAAAGAATGAGTACAAACTTATTATTAATAATAAATATACAGGCAAACTTGTTACTTCTCAAACAGGATTAGTTAAAGACTTTAGCATTAGAAAACCTAAGGGCGGACAAAAATTTATTGGATTTATAGGAACACAACCGACTCAAATATTATGGAATTCTGGAGAAACAGGAAGGCTGTATCAGGTGGTTGTGAGATTTTACTACAGAGAAAAAGACCTAAATAATAATGAAACAAAGAAATATGTGGATTGGGTTTTTGGAACAAAAAAATCTAATGACATTGAAGGTGGTGAAGAAATGAGCATAGAATATATTGGCGAAGAATTTTATAAAAATATTAAAGCTCATATTTTCCCAAACCCAAATGTTGTTAGAATTCCCGACACTGTTCAGTTTATTTTTAGTGTTGCTGCCGATGATTTCAATACTTATATGGATGTTAACAGCCCATCAAACAGCATAGTGTTTGAAAGACCTGAATACACAAATATAAATAATGGAATAGGTATATTCTCCAGTCGTTATGTGAAAATTAGAAATCTTTTACTTTCAAATTCTTCGGAAGATACTCTTGTAAACGGTCAGCATACAAGTGGATATGGGTTTATTAAATCCAACCAAATAAAATAGAAAATCTTTATTCCTTTCTTATTGTTTAAGCATATTCTAGTAATACTTCTCAATTTCATTACCTACAGCATATTTACCTAATTCTGTCTTTTTGTCATTTTTATGTCAGAAAAAAATATATTGATTTTTTATTATGTCAATATTTCTCAAAATAAATGACACATTGTTTTGGCATAAACATTGACAAAGCATAAAATCTGAAAATAAAATGAATTAAGAATTTAAAAATAATTAAAAATGGGAAAAATTATTGGAATAGATTTAGGAACCACAAATTCATGTGTGTCGGTTATGGAAGGCAGCGAACCTGTTGTTATTCCAAATAGTGAGGGAAAAAGAACAACACCTTCTATGGTTGCCTTTATTGAAAAAGGTGAAAGAAAAGTTGGTGACCCTGCAAAACGACAAGCTATTACAAACCCCGAAAAAACTATTTACTCTATCAAAAGATTCATGGGAGAAACATACGACAGGGTAACTAAAGAAATAAATAGGTCTCCTTATAAAGTAGTTAAGGGTGATAATAATACACCAAGAGTGAAAATTGATGAAAGATTATATACTCCGCAAGAAATATCTGCAATGATTCTTCAAAAAATGAAGAAAACTGCTGAAGATTATCTAGGGCAAGAAGTAACAGAAGCTGTTATTACTGTTCCTGCATATTTCAGTGATTCGCAACGTCAGGCAACAAAAGAAGCAGGCGAAATTGCCGGATTGGTTGTTAAAAGAATTATTAATGAACCAACGGCTGCTTCATTAGCCTATGGAATGGATAAGAAGAATAAAGATATCAAAATTGCAGTTTTTGATTTAGGTGGTGGAACTTTTGATATTTCTATTCTTGAACTTGGTGATGGAGTTTTTGAAGTAAAATCAACAAATGGAAATACTCATCTTGGCGGTGATGATTTTGACCAGGAAATTATAGATTGGTTGGCTGACGAATTCTTAAAAGATGAAAACATTGACTTGAGAAAAGATCCAATGGCTTTACAAAGATTGAAAGAAGCTGCCGAAAAAGCAAAAATTGAACTTTCAAGCTCTTCATCTACTGAAATAAATTTACCTTATATTATGCCTGTAGATGGTATTCCAAAACACCTTGTAAGAAAATTGACCAAAGCTAAATTTGAACAATTAACAGATTCTCTCATTCAGTCAACTATAGAGCCATGTAAAAAAGCTTTAAATGATGCAGGGATGAAACAATCAGATATCGATGAAGTAATACTTGTTGGAGGTTCAACACGTATTCCTGCAATACAAAAAATAGTTGAGAACTTTTTTGGAAAATCACCTTCAAAGGGTGTAAATCCTGATGAGGTTGTTGCAATTGGAGCAGCTATTCAAGGCGGCGTTTTAACAGGAGAAGTAAAAGATGTTTTATTATTGGATGTTACTCCACTATCTTTAGGAATTGAAACCCTTGGCAGTGTGATGACGAAATTGATTGAATCAAATACAACAATCCCAACAAAAAAATCTGAAGTATTCTCAACTGCTGCCGACAATCAACCATCAGTTGAAATTCATGTTCTTCAAGGTGAACGTCCAATGGCAACAGGAAACAAAAGTATTGGAAGATTCCATTTAGACGGAATTCCACCTTCACCAAGAGGGATTCCTCAAGTCGAAGTTACTTTTGATATTGATTCTAATGGTATTCTTAATGTTTCAGCAAAAGATAAAGGAACAGGAAAAACTCAGCAAATCAGAATAGAAGCTTCTTCAGGATTATCTGATGAAGAAATCCAAAAAATGAAAACCGAAGCTGAAGCTAATGCCGAATCTGATAAAAAAGCCAGAGAAGAAGTTGATAAAATTAATTCGGCAGATTCTATGATATTTCAAACTGAGAAGCAATTAAAAGAATATGGTGATAAGCTTCCTGCTGAAAAAAAGGAACCAATTGAAACTGCTTTGGCAAGTTTGAAAGAAGCTCACAAAAATAAAGATATTGCAGGTATTGATACTGCTTTGGCTGCTTTAAATACTGCTTGGCAAACTGCCAGTGAAGAAATGTATAAAGCAACTCAAGAAGCTCAACAACAAGGAGCTCCTGATGGAGCAAATCCGGAACCTGAAACTCCTCCTGCTGATGATGAAGTTACTGATGTGGATTTTGAAGAAGTTGATGATGATAAAAAATAAATAAGTTTAGATTTTTTATTAAAAGCCCGAGAATTATTTTTCGGGCTTTTTTTATTATTTTTGCTTTATCGAAAAATTAAAAATTCGTAAATTATGAATACAGATGACCTTGAAATTTTATTTGACGAAGCTGAAAAAGAGTCAAGTTGGTATAAGAAACCAAGAAAAGTAATGTCTGTAATTATTATTATTTCATTATCTGTTTTAATTACAATACCAATATTTATAATTGTTTACAGGTATATTCCCGATATGGTTATTCGGATAAATGACGCTCAAAGCATAAGAATAGACCATGTTCTTACTTTTATTCTAATATTTTTTATCGTTAGATTTATTTTGCGAACTTTCAGATATTTGTTTATAGGGCTTTTTGTTGCAATAATATTGATTTTAACAATTAACGAGATTCGAGGCAAACATGGTTTCTCAGAAATAACTAAAGATTATATGGATTTAATATCCTACATGGAATCGAATCCTGTAAAAATACCTTTTTTGAAAGAAACTAAAATGACCATAAGAAACGCCTCTGTAATTAAGAGTGCAGTTAATTATGATAATCCTAAAGTTAGAAACTTTGCTGTAAAAAGTTCATTATCTAACTTTAATAACAAAAAATTATATAAACAATATGGAAATATTATTCTATACTTTTCAATTTTTAAAGAAGTAAATAATTGGAATTATGTTCCTGACCCAATTGGTGAAGAATACTATGCAAAAGCAAGTGAATCAATAGAGCAATTAGCTGGTGATTGTGACGATTATTCCATCTTGATGGTTTCTTGTATTAAATCTGTTGGAGGCGAGGCAAGAATTGTTCATACTAAGCATCATTTATATCCTGAGGTGAAAGTTTCAAAAAAAGAAGATTTTCTAAATATTGTTTATTTGATAAAAAGAGAATTGTTTTATAAAGAATCTCTTGGAAAAAGAATATATTATCATGTTGATAATGAAGATAACATTTGGCTGAATTTTGATTATACGGGGA
>CAYLPA010000214.1:0-5033 GCA_964385385.1 uncultured Saprospiraceae bacterium
ATTGCCTGACCGTTTTTATAAACTCTGAAATCCAAATGAGGTCCTGTTGACATTCCTGTGCTGCCGACATACCCGATAATTTCACCTTGATTTACATAAACTCCGGCTTTGATTCCTTTTCCATATTTCGACAGATGAGCATAGCCTGTTGTATAAACGCTGTTATGCCTTATTTTAACGTATTTTCCATAGCCACCTTTATAATGTACTTCCGTAACTTTTCCGTCTCCGAGAGCTTGCACAGGCGTTCCCCTTGGTGCTGCATAGTCAACACCGTGATGAGGTCTTCGGATTTTTAATATCGGATGACGTCTGCTGTTAGAAAAACCTGAGCTAATCCTTGAAAAACGCAAAGGTGCTTTTAAGAATTGTTTTTTTAAACTATTTGCTTTGTCATCAAAATAATCTCCAATGCTATCCTGAACAAAATAAAAACCATAAAATTCTTTTTCAGCATGATAGAACCATGAAGCAATAATTTTTCCAAGTCCGACAGATTCATCTTCAACATATAAATCTTCATAAATAATTTTATATTTATCACCTTTTTGCAGTCCGAAAAAATCTATTGTCCATTGATAGACATCGGACAAATCAAGAGCAAGAACAGGATTCGTTTTGTTTTCGAGCATGTCATTCCAAAGAGAAGTATTTATTGTTCCTGATATTGTTTTAATTCGGGTTTCAATTTCTTTTTCTCCTTTATGAATATGAACAGAGTCGCCCAAATCAAATACTATATAAGAAACCGCAGAGCTTTCATAAATAAAAAATTTAGCTTTTTTTGTAGAATCTTTAGCACATAAAATTGTATAATTATTTCCTGCCCGAATTTTTCTAATATCAAAAATCGGTTTAGACCTTTTTGCCAATAAATCTATTTTGGAATAATCAACGCCATATTTTAGCAATATTTCGGATAAATTCTGATTGGGTTTTATTTTTCCTTTGAATACTATAAGCGAATCTGTTGTTATTCCGAATTCTCCTTGTGGTTTTTCAATTTTGATTTTTCCGGTTTTGTCGTCATTGGTTTTATTGGAATTCTTTTGTAGAATCATCACAACTACAAAAAGAATTATAGTGAAAAATATAAGGAATATCAGAGGTAGTCTTTTTTTAGAATAAATCATTGAAGCTTGTCTTTTTTTATAAATTTAAAATCCATTTAATTTCATTGTTACGGTAGGAATCAACAGTAACAATCCCAATATCATTAAAATAATCATAAAAGGAGTAATCCATTTTACCCATTTTTCGTAGGGAATTTTTGCTACACCGAGCACACCGATTAACACTCCCGATGTAGGAGTAATCATATTAGTAAATCCATCACCAAACTGAAAAGCCATAATTGTTGCTTGCCGCGAAAGTCCGATTAAATCGGAGAAAGGTGCCATAATCGGCATAGTTAGAGCAGCTTTTGCCGAGCCTGATGGAATAACAACATTAATAACAGTTTGAATAAAATACATAATTCCAACTGTTGTGATTTTTCCAAAACCATACATGGATTTTGACATTCCGTATAAAATTGAATCTATCACTTTGCCATCTTCAAGAATTACTATTATTCCGCCTGCAAGACCAACAATCAAAGCAGCAGACATAATATCTTTTACTCCGTCAAGAAAGAGATTTGTTATTTTATTTGGCGAGTTATTCATTGATATTCCACTGAAAATGCCCATTGCAAAAAACAATGTTGCAATTTTCATAATATACCATTGGTAGCCCATCACGCCGACAATTAGAAAAATGATTGTAAATATTAATAAATTCAACACGAAAAAATGAACAGATTTTCTTAGAGTAAAAATGCCGCTAATAAAAAACAAAACTGTACAAATTGGCAGCATTGGTAAGTTAGAAGAAGAGTTGCCGATTTTCATTTCGGTTGTTTGATAGATGTAAGAAAACACACACAAACAAATAAAAATAAAAAGAAACACTATCCATGCAGAAATTGGCGTATGATATTTTACAGATTCAACATCTGTGCTACCTCTTTTTCTCCAGTATTCATCATCTTCATAAACTAAACTTGCTTTAGGATTTTTCTTGACTTTCCTAGCATATCTTAAAACCCAGATTATTCCAACAAAATTAATAATTGCCCAACAAAACAAACGATATTCAAATCCTGAAAACAAAGGGAGTTCGGATAAACCTTGTGCAATACCGATGGTAAAAGGATTTAGTACAGCTCCCGCAAAACCAAGACCGGCGGCGACAAATACCATACAAACGCCGGTTATAGAATCGTAACCCATAGAAATTGCCAGCGGGACAAGAATAATTATAAAAGCAATGGTTTCTTCACTCATGCCGAATACGGCTCCAAAGATGCTGAACATAATCATCACCAGAGTAATTATGATGTTGTTAACACCCAAAATTCTAAAGAGTTTCCAATGTTCTAATTTTTTTGTGAATCTCAGAAAAGAAAATATTCCAACATCAATTGCTTTGCTGGCGTTCATAATCCAAAAAGCACCTCCAATCATAAGAATAAAAACAATGATTCCTGATTGTCGCACAAAACCTTTAAACAAAGCAGCAAATACCTGCCAAGTCATGGCTTGGCTTTCAACTTTTTGAAAAACCATTTCTTTTACACCATTATTTGTTTTCTCAACATATTCGCCGCCGGGAATTATCCAGGTCATAATAGCAGCAATGATTATGATGTAAAATATTATTACGTAAGTATGTGGTATTTTTTGCTTCTTCATTATTTTAATTCGTTAAATCTAAATTAATCAATAATCATATCTTCGTTGATCTGACAAGTGCCTAAAGTACTTAGAGTGCCTAGAGTACTTAGAGTTAAATTCTTTGCCAACTTTATATTTTATTTCAATTATAGTACTTATTTATTTTTATTAATTGCTATATCAATTGACTTAATTATCTCTGATTTGCAAATACTTTTATAATCTAATTCTTGAATTTTTAATTTAATCTTAGCTAAATCAAAATTAATCAATAATCATATCTTCGTTGATCTGACAAGTGCCTAAAGTACTTAGAGTGCCTAGAGTACTTAGAGTTAAATTCTTTGCCAACTTTATATTTTATTTCAATTATAGTACTTATTTATTTTTATTAATTGCTATATCAATTGACTTAATTATCTCTGATTTGCAAATACTTTTATAATCTAATTCTTGAATTTTTAATTTAATCTTAGCTAAATCAAAATTAATAATTAATAAATATTTCATTTAAAATAACTTTAGGTTCTTCAAGTATTCTAGGCACTCCAAACTCTAACTTACTTTAGGCACTTAAAACTTCTCATCATATTTTGTCCAAAGAAAATCACCTAACTCCCATGCTTTTTTAACGACTTTGTTTCCATATTTTTCAGTGTAATCAGTAAGATATTCTATAGCCATTTTTGTTTTCTTTTCTTTGAGCAATGCAAGAGCTTTGCTTTCAACTTCTTTTTGTTTGTCGAACATTTCTTTTTGCATAGGATTCCAAACTGCATCAACATCTTTGTGCATATCTCCCCAGCGTTGAGCTGTTAGAGTTCCAAGTCTGTTAAAAGCCCACCATGCAGATTCTCTTGAAAAACCATTTGTTCTTCCCGGAGTTTTATATGATTTTGGCAAATCAGTAACACTGCAATAAACAGGAATATAAATTGAAGATGCAATATTATCCTGAGCAAGCCAAACCACGCCACCAACTTCGTCAGGAAGCCAATTTCGACATTGAATTATTGTTCCGTACATTGTGTACCAGCGGGCAATTGTGCGTTCACCGAGAAAGCCAATATGACCTGTTTTTTTATCAACATGATACCAGCCACCACGAACATTGCTTAATTCAAGTTGGTCGTAAGGCATGAAAGGATTTGCTAAAGGGGAGATAATTGTTTTACCTTCTTTGTCAGTTGTTTTGATTGTATTTCTCATATCATAAGGAGTTCCCTGATAGTAATCTTTGAAGCACATAACCATATCATCAAGCGAGACGAGTTTGTCGGGTTTTACAGAAAAAGGGTAATCTTTGTCGTTGGGACCAAAATTGAGAGAAGGAGCAAGCAAATCAAAGACACGCCATTCTCTTCTTCTTGCTGCAAGACTTTTGCGGCTATTAGGTGCATAAGCATAACAAAATCTGAAAGGTTCGCTTTTGGGATTCCACCAACCGCTGTCTTTTGCTACTTGAAAAATATTATCAGAAGCCATAAAAAAATCAGAATTTTCTAGGTCGATTTCTTTGATGGTACTTGCATTTGCATTGATGGCGATATGTTCGTCGGGGACACGCTGAGCAGCCCAAATTGCACCGATTTGACCTTTACCCGGGCCCAGAATTTCAAGATGCCAGACTTCGTTTTTATCGGCTATGGTCAGGCATTCTCCTGAATCACTCCATCCGTATTTTTTTAGAAGTTCGCCGGCAGTTTTGATAGCATCACGTGCTGTTGTACATCTTTCAAGCATCAATTGACAAAGCCGCTGACAATCGATTAAACATTTATCGGAAACCAAACTTTCTCTTCCTCCAAAAGTTGATTCTCCTATTGCAAGTTGATGTTCGTTCATGCAAGGATAGGCAGTGTTTACGTATCCATAAGTATGTTTAACCTGAGGAATTTCTCCAATTTTTTCATGTGTATATTTTGGCATTGCAAATTTATCGCTGCTAACTCTTTTGAACATAGGAGTTGTTGCTCCAGCTTTATGGTCTTGAGAAGCTTTTATATCCATCCATGAGCGTGTTTTATGGCTGTCATCGGTGTGAGATGTCATCACAGAACCATCGATGGAAGCTTTCTTGCCAACAGTTATTGAAGTGCATCCATCGGGATAACCGCCAACCCAATCGGATTTATCTTGTGCGTTTCCAATAGAAAAAATTGAGAATGAAATTAGTACTAATATTAATTTGAAAAAATTCATGAGTTTAGATTTTAGTTGAACAATTGATTTAGAATATAAAAAATTAAATGATTTAAAATCATGCTTTAATTGAGTGTAAAAATATTAAAATATTTGGGATTGAAAAAAAATAGA
>CAYLPA010000215.1:0-5020 GCA_964385385.1 uncultured Saprospiraceae bacterium
ATAAATAAATAGATTGACCTATTTTTTATTCTATATTTTCGCTTAATGGTAATCCGTATTCTTCAATCATTTTGATATTCAAAGACTCCAATTGGTCTAAAATAGGATTGTAGATTTCACGAATAACAGGAATATGAACGCCTTTAGCAGGGATTTTATCTGCAAGTATCATCTCAACGGCAATAGCAGCAGGCAAAGCAACGGTTCGAGCAATAGCTGTGTCGGTGCTTAAGGTTCCGAAGTCAAGCATTCGGGATTTGATGATTTCTTTGTTTCCACCCGGATAACTTACAAGAAAGACGTGTTGCATAGCAACCATATCTCTTTCGGTTTGTCCAATCATCATCTTTTCAATCATAATATCTGAAGTGATTTCAAAAGGAGTGTCTTCGTTTCTGTTCATAGGTTTATCATCGAATAATCCCAGCCAATCAATAGCTTTTATGGCGTATGAATCAACATCAATTTTTAAATAATCTGCTGCTTTTTGTTTGATGTTAGATGAATCGTTTGCTCCAATTAACATTGCAATAAAATCAGCATAAGTTTTTCCTGTGAAATCATATTTATCGTTGGTAATTAATTTGAGTTCTTTCATTGCGTCAAGAGATTCGCACCATCCTTCATATCTGAAAGTGCCTCTGTACATAGTTTTTGTTTCAGGAATTTTGTAGATGTCAATATAAGGAATTGAATCTCGGTTTGGATAAATGTTTAATTTCCCTATTTCATTAAAATCTGTGGAGAGTGGGTTTTTAAAAAGGTCTTTTGGTTCAACCTTAAAAATTTCTTCTTTTTTAAGAAATTTAGCACCATTATTACTAGCCATTACAACCCCTTTTGGGCTCCATGAAAATTTATATTTAAATGGATTATCACATCCTTCGGGAGCAGGTAATGCACCACATAAAGAATGGAATTCTTCAATGCTTCCTCCTTTGTCGTGGACATGGTCAATAATTCTCATTGCCGACATATGGTCTATTCCCGGGTCAAGACCTACTTCGTTAAGAATAATTATATCTGCATCTTTAGCTTCCTTGTCAAGTTCAAGCATTTCAGGTTTGATATAGGAAGTTGTAACCATGTTCTTTTTGTACTTTATACAATTTTTAGCAACCATCACATGATAGGCATATGGAAGCAAGCTAACCGTTAAATCATGCTCTTTTATTAATTTGTCTAATGTTTCTTTGTCATCAACTGTCCATGATAATGGTGTTCCGTTTGGATGACCTGCAATCATTGAAATAGCTTTTGAAATAGTTCGTGTAGCAACAGTTACTTTAAAATCTTTTTCTAATAAATAGGTAACAATTGGCTTAACAACCATTCCGGCTCCAAGAATCAATACTTTTTTCATAATAAAAAATTTTTATTTTAATTTATTGTTGAATAAAAAACTTGGGGCTAAATTATAAAACTATTAATTTATACAAAGCAAATTTTATTAAATAATTTTATAAATTTTTTATGAGAATAATTAATAGACTTTTACTTGTTAATTTTTACTATATCTTATTCTTATCAGCAGGATAAAATATAATTTATCTTATCAATGGATGAACATACATTTTAATATCTTTTTCTGTAATAATTTTATCGCAAAGAATTACCAGACGTTCCACAACATTTCTAAGCTCACGAATATTTCCGGTCCATGATATTTCTTTCAAATTTGCGAAGGCTTCATCAGTAAAAGTTAAATTTGGGATGCCTTGATTAAAGCAAATATTTTCCATAAAATAATTAGCAAGAATAGGAATGTCGCTTTTTCTATCTTTCAAAGGAGGAACATTAATCAAAATAACGCTAATGCGATGGTAGAGGTCCTCGCGAAAGTTTCCATTTTTTAGTTCTTCACTAATGTTTTTATTGGTGGCAGCAATCACTCTAACATTAACAGAAATTTCTTTTTCTCCGCCAACCCTTGTGATTTTATTTTCTTGAAGAGCTCTCAACACTTTTGCCTGAGCCGACAAACTCATGTCTCCGATTTCGTCAAGGAACAGAGTTCCGCCGTTTGCTTGTTCAAAATCACCTTTTCTTTGTTTTATTGCAGATGTGAACGAACCTTTTTCATGTCCGAAAAGTTGGCTTTCTATCAATTCGGAAGGAATAGCAGCACAGTTGACTTCAATAAAAGGAGCATTAACACGATTGCTTTTTTCGTGCAACCAGTGAGCAACAATTTCTTTACCTGTTCCGTTTTCTCCTGTTATCAAAACTCTTGCATCTGTGGGAGCAACTTTTTCAATGAGTTCTTTAATTTTTATTATTTCTTCCGATTCGCCAACCATCTCATAAGCTTTGCTAACTTGACGTTTAAGTTTTTGAGTTTCGTTTATCAAATTTGATTTATCAAGAGCATTTCGGATTGTAATTAACAGACGATTCAAGTCCAATGGTTTTGCTATGTAATCAAAAGCTCCCTTTTTAATTGCTTCAACAGCTGTTTCAATATTTCCATGACCCGAAATCATAACTATTGGAGTATGGGTGATTGACTGAGCTTTTTCAAGAACTTCGATTCCATCCATCTCCGGCATTTTTATATCGCAAAGGATAATATCATATTTGTTTTTGCTAATTTTTTCTATCCCTTGCATTCCGTCAGGAGCATCATCAACTTTAAATTTTTCGTATTCAAGAATTTCTCTTAAAGTGTTTCTGATGGATTTTTCGTCATCAATTACTAATATCTTAGCCATAACTTTATTGGATTTATTCATATTAGAAAGTCTTAATTTCTTTTAGCAATTTCATAGGTTTTTTTAATAAATCAGGATATTTGTCAATATGAATCATTCCAGCAATGGACAAAAGTCTGATTTCTACATGAGCAAAATTATCGGTGTCAGTAAATTTTGCTACAAGCAAAAATCCCATCTTAATACAAACATTAGGGATTTTTTTTGTTGACTCAACAAGGTTTCGAGTTTCAACAACTAATTTCTTATTTGCAGTATTTTTAAATTTCAAAGCATTTTTAATATCTATAATTTTTGTTTCAACTTCAAATAATGAAAGTTTTTCTTTTGAGATACCCATTCTTTTATTGTAAGATTCGGGTTTTTTCTTGATATGATAAAAGCCAAAACCTGCAACATCCAGCATTTTTATCATTGCATTGTGAGCTTTCAAAATTTCAGCTTCATCTTTTGAATCGAAAAAAGAATATACAGGCAAGTGTCTGTTTAATGTACGTTGTTTGTAATTTGTGTCAATTGAATTGTAAGATATGTATGTGCTAAACGAATTTTGTAGAATATATATTTGGTCTTTAAGTCTGGAAATTTCTTCCCGATGGTCTTTTGAAAGGTTATTAATTTTTTCTTCATAATAGCTGTAGTACTGCTTCATGTATTTGTTTTTTGGTCCGGCAGCTACTAATCTTTTTCCTTCTTCTGTGTCAGTGAAGTTAGAGAAGTTTTCAATGAATTTTTCAGCAAGCATTTGAGCTTGTTTATTGTAAGCCGATTCGTATTTCCATGTGTTTTTTGGATTTAAAATACTTGAATCAACACCATTAACTTCTTTGGGAATTTGTAATCCAAAAAATGATTCTTCTACAAATTCAACATCTTCTAAAGAATCATCAAGTATTGCTTTGATAATATTTCTTGTTGACTTAAGGTCAATTCTTTTGCCGGCACCATAAGCTCCACCTATCCATCCTGTGTTAACCAAATATGCGGTAGTTCCGTGTTTTTCCATTTTGTTTGCTAATTCTCTAGCATAAACTGTTGGATGTAATAACATAAAAGCTGCTCCAAAGGCAGAAGAAAAAGTGGGTAATGGTTCTTTGATACCTCTTTCGGTTCCTGATAATTTTGCTGTATAACCACTAAGAAAATAGTACATGGTTTGGTCATTAGTAAGTTTTGAAACCGGTGGAAAAACACCAAAAGCATCAGCAGTAAGAAAGATAATTTTTTTAGGATGTCCACCTTTTGAAATAGGCTTCACAATATTATTAATATGATTGATGGGATATGAAACTCTTGTGTTTTCTGTTTTTGAAGAGTCTGCGAAGTTAATCTCGCCTGTTTTTTCATCAAAAACAACATTTTCGAGAAGAGCGTCTCGTTTGATAGCGTTATAAATATCAGGCTCTTTTTCTTTACTAAGATTTATTGTTTTCGCGTAACAGCCACCTTCTAAATTAAAAACTCCATCATCATCCCAGCCATGTTCATCATCACCAATTAGAAACCTGTCAGGGTCTGCAGAAAGAGTTGTTTTTCCGGTGCCCGACAATCCGAAAAATATTGCAGTATCTCCATTTTTCCCCATATTTGCAGAGCAATGCATAGAAGCAATTTTCTGAAGAGGTAAAAAATAATTCATGATTGAGAAAAAACCTTTTTTAATTTCGCCACCGTACCAGGAGCCACCAACAACAGAAATTCTTTCTTTTATATTAAAAGCAACAAAAACATCGCTATTTAATTTATGTTCTTCCCAATTTGGATTTACTGTTTTACAAGCATGAAGCATTACAAAATCAGGTTTGAAATTTTTTAGTTCTTCCTTGGTTGGTGTGATAAACATATTTTTTACAAAATGAGAAACCCAGGCAACTTCTGAGATTATCCTTATTTTTAATCTCGAGTTTTCATTAGCACCACAAAAAGCATCAGTAACATATAATGCTTTATCTGTTAGTTGTTTTTGGCTAATATTCAAAAGATCTTTCCATACTTTTTCTGTTATCGGTTTATTGTCTGAGCCTTTTTTTGTTGGACTTGCCCACCAGATATTTCCTTCCGATTCACTTTCTTTAACAATATATTTATCATTAGGCGACCTGCCAGTAAAAACTCCTGTATCAACAGAGACAGCACCTGTGTTTGTAATAAAACCCTTTTCAAATCCTTCGAGATTTTCTTTTGTTTCGTGCTTAAAAAGTTCATCGTATGATAAATTAGAATAGATGGTTTTAACATTTTTAATTCCGTAGATTTTTAAATCTATGTTATTTATATTATTAGTAGTCATAATGTTTATTGTAATATGT
>CAYLPA010000216.1:0-4965 GCA_964385385.1 uncultured Saprospiraceae bacterium
TGAACATCACCAATAATTCCATAGTCGGCAGCTTCAAAAATGGGAGCTTCATTATCTTTATTAATAGCCACTATAACTTTTGAAGAACTAACACCTGCCAAATGCTGGATGGCTCCGGAAATTCCACAGGCAAAATAAAGATTTGGAGCAATAATTTTTCCTGTTTGTCCTGTATGTTCTTCGTGAGGTCGCCAGCCTTCATCTGAAACGGGGCGTGTACAAGCAGTTGCAGCTCCGAGTAATTCGGCTAATTCTTCAATTGGTCCCCATTGTTCACCGGATTTCATGCCACGACCACCGGAAACCACAATTTCAGCATCTGTAAGAATAATCTTACCTGTTTGTTTATTTACGTCTGTAACTTCTGTTCCGGCTGTCATTCCTAAATCAGCAGAGAAATTTTCGATGTCGGCAGTACCGCCGGTTTCAATGATTTCATAAGAATTTTGTGAAAGTGTTAATATCTTTTTTTCGGTTTTGATAACAACATTTGTAAATCCGTTTCCGGAGAAAACTTTTTTATAAACAGTAAAAGGAGCAATGTTTATGGGCAGTTTTGTTATTGCCGAAGCTAAACCGGCTTTTAGTTTTACTGATAATCTCGGGGCTAATGCTTTTCCGACATTATTATTGGAAAATACAACAACTGAAGAATTTTCTTTTTCGGCAACTTGAGCAATTACAGAAGCATAAAGTTGATTGTCAAGATTATTCAACTTTTCATCTTTAACAGACACAATTTTTGTTGCTCCGTAGTTTGCTAATTTTGTTAATTCATCATCATCAACATTACCCATTGATAAGGCAATAGTTGTTGTGTTTAACATTTCGGAAATTTTATTTGCATAGGATACTAATTCAAAAGAAAGTTTTTTAAATTTTCCGTCCCAATTTTCTGTATATACGAGTACTGACATATCTTTTATTTATTAAATTTTAAAATAATTTATTAAATCACCTTTGCTTCATTATGTAATAACTCAACCAATTCTTTTACGTTTTCTGAGTCAACTAATTTGCATTTACCTTTGGATGTAGGCATTTCGAAGCTGACAAATTCTGTTAAAGCATCGGTTTCAATGGCAGGAACAACATTTAAAGGTTTTTTTCGTGCCATCATAATACCTCGCATTGAAGGAATTCTTGGTTCTTTTGAAATTCCCTTCTGAACGATGGCAACAACCGGAATTTGTGAAATTACTATTTCTTTTCCGCCATCAATATCGCGGTTGAATTTCACTTTTCCGTTTTCTATTTCCAATTTTGAAACTGCAGAAACAGAAGGAAAATTTAGAAATTCGGCTAACATTCCACCAACAGAAGCTCCATTGTAATCAGATGATTCAATACCACATAAAACTATATCAAATCCTTCTTTTTTTATTACTTCGGCAATCTGAGCTGCAATAAAATAAGCATCTTTAGGAATAGCGTCAATTCTTATCGCATCATCAGCACCAATTGCAAGGGCTTTTCTTATTGTTGGTTCTGTACCTCTTTCACCAACATTAATCACAGAAACTTTTTCAATACCTGCACTTGTGTCTTCTTTCAATTCAAGAGCTCTTGTTAACGACAGTTCATCCCATGGGTTTATTACCCATTGAACACCTGTTGTATCAAATTCGGTATTATTGTTTGTGAATTTTACTTTTGTTGTAGTATCGGGAACACTCCCTAAACAAATTGCTATTTTCATTTATTATTATATTTTATTAATTTATTTAAAAAATTTTGATGCAAATCTATAAAAAAAAAGAAAATTAAATATTATTTCAAAAGCGAACGCGAAATAATAATTTTCTGAACTTCGGAAGTTCCTTCATAAATTTGAGTAAGTTTTGCTTCACGCATCAAACGTTCCACATGATATTCTTTAACATATCCGTAGCCTCCGTGAATTTGAACAGCTTCAGTTGTAACTTCCATTGCAATATCAGCGGCATACTGTTTAGCCATAGCACTGGCAGTTCCATAAGGTTTCCCATTATCTTTGAGCCATGCTGCTTTCAGGCAGAAAAATCGTGCAGCTTCAATTTTTACAGCCATATCCGATAATTTAAAAGCAATTGCTTGATGATTGAAGATTTCTGTTCCGAAAGCTTTTCTTTCTTTAGAATATTTTAGTGCAAGTTCGAAAGCGCCAGATGCAATTCCTAATGCTTGAGAAGCTATTCCAATTCTGCCGCCTTCAAGGGTTTTCATGGCGAATTTAAAACCAAAACCATCTTCACCAATTCTGTTTTCTTTTGGAACTTTTACATCTGTAAACATTACCGAGTGAGTGTCAGAACTTCGCATTCCCATTTTATCTTCGTGTGGTCCAAGAGAAATTCCCGGGCTATCTTTTTCAACGATTAAAGTATTAATTCCACGATGCCCTTTTTCGGGATGAGTTTGAACGGCAACCAAATAGATTGATGCTGAATTTGCATTTGTTATCCAGTTTTTTGTACCGTTAACAAGATAATAATCTCCTTTATCTTCGGCAGTAGTTCTTTGTTTTGTAGCATCCGAACCTGCTTCCGGCTCCGACAATAAATATGCACCAAGTTTCTCTCCTCTTGCAAGTGGACGTAGATATTTTTCTTTTTGTTCTTCGGTACCATAAGCTTCAATTCCATAACAAACCAATGAATTTTGAACTGACATTATCACACTTACTGCAGCATCAATTTTAGAGATTTCTTCCATTGCTAAAACATAAGAAATTGTATCCATTCCACCACCGTCATATTTGGGGTCAACTAACATTCCAAGAAATCCAAGTTCTGCAAGATTTTTTATATGTTCAGTAGGAAATTCTGCTTTTGTATCTCTTTCAATAACATCCTTGATTAATTCTCGTTGAGCGTAATCGCGGGCAGCTTGTTGAATCATTAATTGCTCTTCTGTATATTCGAAATCCATGATTTATAATTTTAAATTTTTTTTATTAAATATTTTTTTAGAAAAATAATGCAAACAAAAATAATATAATTTCTATAATTATAGTCAATTAATTTAATTTTGACAAAATATTAGTATTTTTAAAAAAATTATAAAAACCCAAATTATGTTAAAACAAACACAAGTTCTTTGCTTTATTTTGGCATTGAATATTATTCCTTTATTTGCAGTAAGTCAAGAAAATGTTAAGTTAAACGGGAAATGGAAAATACTAACTGAAAAAAGCACAGAGATTGATTTATACAAATATCTTTCAATAGAATTTCAGCAGAACAAACAAACTCTAACGCTAATACAATCATGGGGAGGAAGAAGAAGTTATAACGATACTGTCGTTATAAAAACTAATGGAAAAACACAAAAAATTCCTGTTCAAAACAGGGTGTTTCCTACTAATGTTTTCATGGGATTATCAATGAAAGTCGGTTCATATCGCGAGATGTCGGCACATTGGGAGCAGCAGGGAAAAATTCTGAAAGTCAAAGAAGTTTGCATTGTTCTGGCTTCTCAAGGTAAATTTCCTTTAACAATAAACCACACTTATGTTCTTTCAGAAAACAAGGAAACTATTAGTTATACTCTTAGTCGTTCCTCAAGGCTTGAAGCTAAACCTATCAATTATCTTTTGAAAAAGGAAAATAATAATAACGCCTATTTTATGAAGCTGGAAAGCGATTGGAAAATTGACAGTAAGCTTGATAAACAATCTATGTTGATTGGATTGCAGGGATTAGTAAATAGAAATGCGGCAAATCTTTATTTTCTCTATCCCGAAGATTGGGAATTTAATTACACTCCCTCAGTTTTTAATTTTTATAAAGACAAAAAGAATTTCACTTTTAGAGAATTGAAAAGCTGTGAACAAGCTATCAGAATTTTTAGAAGTTTCATTAAAGGCTATGTTGTTTGGGATAAAAAGGAAAGAACTTCTTTGATTGTAGCTTTTACTGTTGCGGGACTCGAAGATGCTTTGGTTGTTAGTGAAGAAATGATTCCAATGATGGAAAAATTTGGGATTAAAAAAGTTGAAGATTTCAGGGGGAAATTCAGCGGACAAAGTGATGCAGAAATCTATCAATGGGCATATAATAAATATTGGAAAAGATGTAGCAAAGATTTTGTTCTTTGGATGGGCGGAGAGCATGGAAAAGTTATGAAACCGGGAATTGCCGATTGGGGAATCAGTAAAAAAGCATTTTTTAATGATTTGTCAACAGTGAAGAAAGATACTGCAGAATATGAACTCGCCAAAAAAATTCTTAGTGAGATGAACCCAATGTCGATGGTGATGGGCTGGCATTCTTATAAAAAAGATAAAGAACGCGACCATGTTAAACTAACTTCAAGTTATGGACATCGGGTAGAAGGATTAAACACTTTACCGAACCTGAGTTTTAGCAGTAATGTTCCTATTTCAAAGGGATTCGTTTTTAAAAACCATCATAATATTGAAGCCGGGAAAGTCTATAAACCAGAAAATAAAGTTTACATTACTTGTGTTCAAACTGATGGACTTGGCTTAGGCGGTTGGACAAAACCGGGGCGTGGAGAAATTCCTTACGCCTGGGAAGTTATAATGAATTATTCGTGGATGGCTCCGGCGATGATGGAATATTTTTATACCGAAGCAACGCCTAATGATTATTTTATTGGAGCTTTATCCGGTCCGGGATATATGTATCCAAAAGCAGTTCCTCCTAAATTGCTTCCATCGCTTCTCGATGAAACAAACAGGCTTATGAAACTGCTCGACCTGAAAGTTTTTGAAATTATGGATTATTCCGAAGGTGCAACTGTGGAAGGAAACACTGAATTGACGAAAGAAGTTGTTGATGCCTACTATAAAAATATGCCTGATGTTATAGGTTTTATTAATGGCTATGCTCCTGCTTTCACATTTACCGAAAGAAATAAAATACCTTTGGTTTCTTTTGATTATTATCTTTCTCGTAGTAAAACCGAAGAAGATGCCGTAGCAGAATTACATGAACTGGCAGCTATAAATAAAAACAGACC
>CAYLPA010000217.1:0-1736 GCA_964385385.1 uncultured Saprospiraceae bacterium
TAATTGGTTTCAACCAAATTAGAATTGATAGCGGATATACAATATTTTCTTATGATTCAGTAAATTGTGTTTACCGAAATGGAGACACAATTTTAATTCCCAATCTTCTTCAGATTCCAAACGGGCAAACTGTTTTAGATAGCACTTTCTTTGGTTATGGTATTGGCGGAAGTCCGAATAATAGTAATTATCAATTTGATAAACAAACTCAACTTGCTCAACCGAATTATTTTGATGTGAAGAATTTGTTTGTCAGTCCGGTTTCAGCAACTCAGATGTCTTATGCTAAAGCAATACAGAATACCAGCAATTATTGTAATTATGGAAACTGTCATGCTATTGTTGACGGTCCTGATTCAACACTTTCATATCCGAATTATAATCCCAAAGCCGATACTTGTAATCTTTGGATAGGTGAAGAATTAATAAATGCAGGAGCAATCAAAGGTGTTTATTCTCAAAGAATATCTCAACAGCAATTGGATAACACTCCTAATAAAAGTTATTGTGTTGCAACCTACGGAAAAGGCTGGCGATTGCCAACTGATATTGAATGTGGTCATTTTAATGATAACACTGGAATAAACAATGGTTGGCACAATTCTTATCAAGGAACTTCATTGAATTATATGTGGACATCATCCTTGTTTAAGTGTTATCCTGTTAAACGTTGGCCTGTTAGAATTTGTGATGGAACATGGGAAAACTGTGCCGGCTTTATTTATTCTTTTAACCGTGTTCGTTGTGTTTTTGCTCCACCTATAAATATTGCATCTACAAGTCCATCACAAACAATTTGCAAAGGTGATTCGGCTGTAATAGTAGCATATGGAGGTGGAAATTATTTATGGAATACTTCTGATACAACTGACACCATTATTGTTAGTCCGCAAGTTACAACAACCTACACCGTAACTGTTACTAATGGAAATTATTCGGGGAGTGCCTATGTAATTATAACAGTTTTGCCATTACCTCTTGCTGATGCAGGACCTCCTGAAACAATTTGTGAGGGAGACTCAGTTGTTCTTTCAGCAAATGGGGGAGGAAAGTACTTTTGGAATACTAACGATTCCACACAATCAATTGTTGTAGCTCCGGCAATCACTACAAATTATATTGTTACTGTTTATGATTTTGGATGTCATGTTTCAGATACTGTTGTTGTTACTGTCAATCCATTGCCTAATGTTGATTTAGGAAATGATACTATTATTTGTGTTAATAACACTATCGTTTTAACTGTTGATACTTTTGATTCTTATTTATGGTCAACAAGTGAAACGTCTCAATCTATAACAGTTGATTCAACAGGCCTTGGAATTGGAATTAAGACAATTTATATTACAGTTACTGAAAATACTTGTTCTAACGTTGATTCAATAAATATAACTTTTGACCCATGTACACAAATAAATTCTTTGATTCCTAAAAATACTTTTTCAATTTTTCCCAATCCTTCTGATGGTAATGTTTTTATTTCTGTTAATGATAAAATAATGGAATTTGAAATATTTATTATGAATACTAAAGGACAGGAAATTTTGCATGAAAAAATATATAACAGTTCAGAAACAATCAAAAAAATAAATTTATCTGATTATGATAAAGGTATTTATTTTATTAAGCTTATAAATGAAAATAATATACTTTTTGAAAAGATTATTGTTTACTAATAAGATATTTTATTTTTGTATATTTGTAATCAATAATAATATTTATTTTAATAGATTTTG
>CAYLPA010000217.1:1836-4900 GCA_964385385.1 uncultured Saprospiraceae bacterium
GAAATGGACGCAAGTGGTGGAAGTAATTATACTTTGATGGGAACTTCTCAATTATTAAGCGTCCCTTTTGCTATGTTTGCTCTAAATGCTTCTAATGGTTCAAGTCAATGGAATTCTGTTGGCAATGGAATTTTTTATAATTCAGGAAATGTTGGAATAGGAACTAATATACCTGATTCATCGGCAGCCTTAGAAGTTAATTCAGTTACTCAAGGATTTTTGCCACCTGTTATGACTGAGCAACAAAGAAATGCAATAATAAGTCCTGCTGTCGGACTTGTGATTTTTAATTCAACAAGTGGATGTATTAATGTTTTTAAATCAACTGGATGGTGGAAAATATGTGGTAATTGTATTACACCAAATAAGCCTTCAGCTTCTAATAATGGACCTGTTTGTGAAGGTGATAGCTTAATGCTTTTTGCATCAGCAACAGCAGGAGTAAGCTATAGTTGGTCAGGACCAAATGGATTTTCTTCTACTTTACAAAATCCTGTTATACAAAATGTTTTACTTGTTGATTCGGGGATTTATACTGTTTCTGTTTCAAACAGTTGCGGCGCAAGTGCTCCGGATTCAACAATTGTTGATGTTAATCCTTTGCCCAATATTGCCAACGCCGGAAACGACCAGATTGGTGTTATCGGAAACACTACAACATTATCTGCCAACACTGCAATTAATGGAAATGGAATTTGGTCAATTGCTTCAGGATTAGGGGGCATTATTGCTAATTTAAATAACCCTGTTAGTTTTTTTTCTGGAGTAATCGGAAATATCTATGAACTTGTTTGGACTATTTCAAATACTTGTGCTTCAACAAGCGATACTGTGGAAATTAGTTTTGCTGTTGTTTTTAATTGTGGAGATACTTTGATTGATATGAGAGATGGAAAGAAATATGCAACTGTTCAGATAGGAACTCAATGTTGGATGGCTGAAAATCTAAACTATGGGGCAATGATTAATGGCAGTAATAATCAAACAAACAATAGCGTAGCCGAAAAATATTGTTATAATAATGATACTTGTAATTGTGATACATTTGGTGGAATGTATCAGTGGAATGAGACCATGCAATATACTACCACACAAGGAACACAAGGAGTTTGCCCTCTTGGTTGGCATGTTCCAACAGACTATGAATTTATTGTTCTTGAAATATATCTTGGGATGACATCATCACAGGCAAACGTTGCTAATTCTTGGCGTGGAACAAATCAAGGGACCAAGCTAAAACTTGGTGGTTCATCAGGTTATAATGCGCTTTTATGTGGGCGTATGACCTATGGTTCTTCTTGTGTTCTTCACCAATATGAATATATGTGGACGTCATCAGAATATGTTTCTACCTTAGCCTGGCGAAGGTGTTTGCGAACTAACGATGCTACTGTCGGAAGATGGAATACTTTCCCCAAGGATTATAGTTTTTCAATTAGATGTGTTAAAAATTAATTTTAAATTTATCTGAATTATGAAAATAATAAAACTACTGATTTTATTGATAATTTTTGTTGGTACTCTTTGTACTTCTTGTGAAAAAGATGACAATAACCCTGACAGTGGTCCGGAACCTCTTGTTTTTACTTGCATAACGGCTGATAGTGATTCAATATTAATAAACACTACAACAAAAGTTACAGCATTTGCAACAGGGTATAAACTAACTTACACTTGGTGGGCAACAAAAGGAGAAATCATTGGTAGTGGCTCAAGTGTTAATTATGCTGCTCCACCCTGTACTCCAGGATCCAATACAGTTTCATGTACAGTAAAAGACGGATATAATAATTATTTAACCGAAAGTGTAGATATTGTAGTGCATATTTGATATTATTACTATAATCTTAATGCTTATTAGTAATTGTATTCTTATGCTCATGTTTTTTTAAAAATTGAAATTTTTTGTTATTTGTATTTTGGGATTTGTCTTTTCAAGATTGCTCGTCATGGATTTATAAGGATAAAGAGAATAATTGAATGAGAATTTTCTGTAAAAATAATTTTAATCTAAGGATATTGAAAATGCGTTTTTTTATTTTATTTTTTTTTCTTTTAACTTTATCCTGTAATTTGTTTTCACAATGTTTTTCATCCCCCGGAAATCCCATTGGCGGAACTGCTAATATGGGAATTCTTGATAAATATACTTTACGAACAATATCATTTTTCCGTCATAGTTATTCTGATTCTTATAATATTGGAAGTAAAAAATTCAATGGTAAACAATTAGTTAATTGTGCATACTACAACTATATTGGCGAAATTATTGGCTATGGACTATTTGAAAAACTAAGCATTGAAACAGAATTAGGATATTTTATCAATAAAACACAAAAATATACCATTAATGATTCGGTATCTGATTTTGTGAGAGGTAATGGTCTTTCAAATATTGTTGTTTCCGGAAAATTTAATGTTTTTAAAAACGATGATAAACGTTTTAATCTTTCTGCAAGTTGTGGACTAAAAATACCTTTATCATTACACTCACAATTGGTTAATGGTGTTGAAAACATTGAAGTCCAACCATCAACAGGCTCCTATGGAATTGTTTTGCAAACTTTTCTTGTGAAAGAAAAACCTTTTCAAGCTCTACGTTTTTTCTTGATAAATCGTTATGAAACTAATTTTACTAATAAGTCAGATTATTATATCAGCGGAAGAGAATATAAATTCGGTGATGCTTTATATACTTCGGTATATATTAGCAAACATTTGCATTTTCGCTACGCTTGGCTTACTGAAAACTGGACAGCAATCTTGCAAATTCGTAATGAATTAAAAGAAAAAAACATGCTTAATGATAAATGGATTAATGCTTCGGGAAGCTGTATTGTTCTTGTTTCACCTCAACTAAATTATACTATCAAAGAAAAATGGAATGTTTCGGTAATAGTTGATATTCCTGTATATCAGTACTATTATGAAATGCAGCTTGCCACAAAATATGCTTTCACAATTAACATAACAAGAGATTTCCTTTTAAATAAAAAGAAGCTTTGATTTGTTTAAGGGGACTTCTAATAATTCCTTTCTTTCAAGAAACAAATATAATGAATAA
>CAYLPA010000218.1:0-4878 GCA_964385385.1 uncultured Saprospiraceae bacterium
AGAAATGTAGAAATGTGTATTTCTCTTTTTCAAATATCCCCAGTCTTTTTCAAAAATTAATCCTGTGATATAATTAAATGGCCAGAATTGTCCGCTGTGTGTATGCCCTGAGAATTGTAAGTCCACTGGAAATTCAGCAGTCTTTTCTAACTTAAACGGCTGATGGTCTAATAAAATTACGGGAAGTTTGAAATCAATATTCTGTGTTAATTCCTTTAATGATTTTCTTGCTTTTCCGTTTACACTTCTTCCTTCAATATCATCTCTGCCGATAATATAGAATTTGTCATCAACTTTTACTGTTGAATCTTTAAGAATATGAATCCCTTTTTTTCAAAGTAATCTAAATCCTTATAAGCCCTGCTGATGTATTCATGATTACCCATGAAAGAATAAATTCCGTATTTTGATTTTACTTCCTTAAAATAATCAAGAAGTTTGAAGTGTTTTACAACATCTAAATTATCGTCAATAATATCACCGCCAATAATTACAACATCAGGATTTATATCATTAATAATATTTATCAATCGCTTAAGCTTGGTTTTATTTACCATTGTTCCAAGATGAATATCGCTGACAGCAACAATGTTTAGCTTATCAAAACTTGTTGTGCTTTTATTTATCGAAATATCAATCTTCTTAACTTTTGGACTAAGTGCATTGATGTATCCTGAGATAAAAATTATTGAAATAATTGAAAAAGAAATTAGCCCGATTATAAGTTTTGTCTTTTGATAGTTAGCAGTAATAAATTCGGGATAAAAGGGTATAATAAAATTTATCAATCGGATAAAATCAAAAAATATTGCGAATAGAAAAGCATAAATAAAAAATCCAATTCCTACTGAACCAATTTTAACAAAAGCATTACTTACAAAGCCTATAGAAAAATGTTCAACAGTTTTTCCAATAAAAAATGATGATACTAAAAAAATATACAATATTAAAAATGCTGTTGAGTTTACAAAAGTTTCTTCAAAGCTTTGGGTTATCCTGTTATAAACATAATATCCAGCCAAACCGAATACAATAAAAATAACCGAAATAAAGATTATTATTCTCATAAAATTGAAATTTGTTCAACTCTGAAAAAGAGTAAAAAAATTTTAGGTTGTCAAAAGTAGGAAAAAATATAAATAGGATTTTGTTAATTATGAGTTTTTAAATTTCCAAATTTCGTTAGCTAAAAGAGAAATAAATACATGCTTTGTATCTTTAGTTTACAACAAACTTAAACTCTGTGCTTACACCGTCCTCAAATATTATCTTTCCGAAATATATTCCGGGCTTCCAATTACTGACATCTATTTCGACATTGGGTGTTCGGTGTTCAGTGTTCATTATTTTTTTCCCTTCTAAATTGTAGATTTCCATTACTGCAATCTCTTGATTATAATTGCTAATATCAATTGTAATCTTGTTATGAACTGGATTTGGATATATTTTTACATTATGAAATGATCTTTTGGTTTCAGAAATAGAGCCATGTAAATCTACCCTAATTGTATAAAACATTATACCATCTACCTCATTGTAAATACAAATCAAAGTATTTGGATAAGTGGCACCTTTACATGGCAAAGGTAAAGTAACATTAAATTTTATTGTGGTATCATTTAATACAACTACAGAGTCTATGTAATCTAAAATGGGTATAAAATTATTAAAAATGATATAAATAGTATCCTGAGTAAAATGAGTATTATCCCCATATACTGTAATTTTCCATGGTTGCCAATTCATATTATGAATGGAGTCCGGTGATATTTCGGCAATTTGTGATTTGGAATCATTCATTACTAATATATTTTCCTTCCCAATTATAAGTGTGTCTATAGAGTTCCGGTAAACTGCATTGAATAGTCCGTGATAATTATTGGGTACTGTAAAATAGACTTTTAATCTATATTGACTTAAAGGTAAAATTGAATCAACCTGAATAGTGTCGGCTTTAGTGTTTATAAAGTAACACGAATGATTTGTTGCTGACAAAAGATATGAATTGTAAGCTTCTAATATAATCTCATCCTGATCACCTGCAGTTACCATTTTAGGTGTTTCATAATGAAAATAATACTGGCTACCAACTCTTGAAATTACTTGTATGGCGGAATCCATGTACATAGTATCGTCAATACTATTGTATAGTTTTAAATGATAAAGTCCTGTATCCTGGAAAGTTGTAGAAATATATATATTTACGTAGTAATCATTATGTGAATAGTATGGGGTTGAAAACCAGAAATCTAAAGTGTCTGATTCATTATAAAAAGATACGTAATTAGAATCAACTGACGTAAAATGAGTTTTGTACCCAAAGATTGAGAAGTTTATAGGTGTATTATCATATGTTATTCCCGGCAAAACACCTTGTATGCTTTGTGAGAATAATAAATTACCAATAATAATAATAAATGTAATAATGAGTAGAGTTTTTTTCATCTGAATATAATATTAATTGTTTTATTTTTAACTAATTGTATGGTTTTTAAACAAAGTTAATCAAAATCAATGTAAAGTTAAGGAATAATTTTAATATTAAAGTCATTAATTATTATTTAATTTATTATTAATTTTGATAAAATTTTTAACTTTGTATTTGGTATTAATTAAATTCCTTTAGAATATTCAATAATACTAAAAAATTTATTTTTGAAATTCTTGTTTATCAACAATAAAATCTATAAAAATTATGAAACAAAACTTTTACTTTTTCAAGCTTGCAATTTTAATTGCCTTTGCTTGCTTTACAAACGCTGTAGATGCACAATACACCTTGCAAGATCAGGATGTAACGCTTGACAGCCGTAATTACATAACAGCTTGTTCTTATAATTTCACTAATACTTCCATAATAATCCCCGATAGTCTTCAAGGCAGTGCAATCATAGGAATTGGGATAAGTGCATTTGAAGGCAAGGGAATTACAAGCTTAGTTTTGCCATCAGGTCTTGAAAGAATTGAAGGAACTGCTTTCAGAACAAACTCTCTTACAAGCATTAACTTTCCTGCTAGTCTTACGTATCTTGGAAGACATTCATTCAGGGATAACAGTTTAACAAATGTGGTTGTACCAAACTCTGTTGAGTTTATTGGAAATGAAACTTTTAAAAACAACAATATAAGTAGTGCTACTTTAAGCAGTTCACTTGTATATCTGGGTTATCAGGCTTTTAGACAAAATTCTTTATCATCAATCACTTTACCTACTTCATTAAATTATATTGGAGTACAGGCATTTATTAATAATTCAATTACAAACTTTGTTCTTCCAAATAATTCAAGACCGGGTTTTCAGCATTGGAGAAACAGCAATGGTGATACGCTTAATGCCGCAACCACAGTTAGTGCATTGAATTTATCATATACTGCATCAATTATCTACACCTTGAATGACACTGATGTTACAATTCAAAACGGCTATATCACGGACTGCCGTTTCGGTATAGGTACTGTTTTAACTATACCTTCTCAATTGCAGGGACAAACAGTTATTGGTATTGCTGATAAAGACGAGCAGGAAGCAGGAGTATTTTCTTTTATGGGCATTATGGATATCAGCTTACCTAATAATTTCAAATATCTTGGCAAATTCTCTTTCAGTGATAACTCATTTTATTTTGCAGATATTAGCCTTCCGAATACTCTTGAACATATTGGATATTTTTCTTTTTACTGGAGCAATATAAAAAGTGTTACAATACCTAATTCTGTAAAATTTATTGACGAGCTGGCATTTGGATGGAATCCTAATCTTGACACGCTTATTCTTGGCAACTCAGTTGAATACATTGGCAAACATGCATTTGTTAGAGGCGGTATTACAAACCTTATAATTCCTAACTCAGTTATATTTATTGGGAGAAACGCTTTTGAATCCAATTCAATTTCTACTCTCACTATTGGTAATTCTGTAAAATATATTAATCAGTCTGCATTCTATGGGAATAATATTTCAAATGTTACTATTCCCAATAGTGTTGTTTATATTGGTAAGTCTGCTTTTAAGAATAATAATCTCACATCTTTTATTCTACCGGCTGCAACTAAAACCGGTCATACATTCCAAAACTGGCTTGACGAAAACAGTGCAACACATAATGCTAATGCCAGCGTAACTAATTTGGACATCTATTATTCCGCGAATTTCACTATTGATAATGGTACTGCTATTTTCAATATCTCTGACAGTATAAGTGAACTGGCAAATGCAGAAGTTATACTTAATGCTAATAGCTACTATACCGGCTACGACGGTGAAGTAATTATTGCAGGACTTAATAACGGAACTCACCCTTATCAGGTAAAAAAACTAGGATATTTTGATGCAACAGGAAACGTTCAAATAAATAATGGTTACGATTCAATAAATGTTCTTATGTCGGAACTCACGTATCAAAATGTTGAATTTTATGTCAAAGACAATTCAAATAATCCAATTAACAATGCAACATTAGTTTATGACAATAACACTTTAACAACAGATTCAAATGGCTATGTTATTACGCAATCAGTAACGGGTGGGACATATTCTTATATTTTAAGTGCCACTGGTTTTTTACCCGACAGCGGAAATATAACTATTGCTAATAATGACACAATAATATACTTAACTTTATATGTTGACACAACTGGTATAAATGAGATTTATGATGATATTTCAATAAAGCTATACCCTAATCCTGTAGAAGATATTCTTCAAATAAGCTTCGAAAATTATATAAGCAAATTTAAAATGATTGAAGTAATAAGTTTATCCGGACAGATTATTAAAAGCTATAAAACAAGCGAGCAGTCATTTAGCATTGATATGACTGGCATAAACAAAGGGCTTTATTTTATCAGGATATATGATGATAATAACATTAAGAAAAC
>CAYLPA010000219.1:0-4833 GCA_964385385.1 uncultured Saprospiraceae bacterium
TTTTCGCGTATAATAAATTTATTTATTTTTGCGGCTGTTAAAATAAAAAATTCAAAATTTACAATAAACAAATAAAATATATTAGAATTCAATTAATTAACAAAAACAATTAAAAAATGATTAACAACAATTTGTTCTGGTTTGTTCCTGCAGCATCAATTTTAGCATTGGTTTTTGCATGGTATTTTTTCAAACAGCTTATGAAAGAAAGCGAAGGCACGGATTTAATGAAAAAAATCGCCTCGCATGTAAGAAAAGGAGCTATGGCTTATTTAAAACAACAGTATAAAGTTGTAGGGCTGTTTTTCCTAATTTTAACAATAGTATTTGCAATTTTAGCCTATGGCTTGCATTTACAAAACGAATGGGTTCCATTTGCTTTTTTAACAGGAGGTTTTTTCTCCGGTCTGGCAGGTTTCTTTGGTATGAAAACAGCAACCTATGCTTCTGCAAGAACAGCAAATGCTGCTCGTAGATCTCTTAATCAGGGATTAAAAGTAGCTTTTAGAAGCGGTGCTGTTATGGGTTTAGTAGTTGTTGGATTGGGCTTGCTTGACATTTCAATATGGTTTGTAATTTTAAACTATTTTGTTGATAGTGACCCAACCCACAAATTAATGATTATAACAACAACAATGTTAACATTTGGAATGGGTGCTTCAACACAAGCACTTTTTGCAAGAGTTGGTGGCGGAATCTTTACTAAAGCTGCTGATGTTGGTGGAGATCTTGTTGGGAAAGTTGAAGCAGGAATTCCTGAAGACGACCCTCGTAATCCCGCTACTATTGCTGATAATGTTGGTGATAATGTTGGTGATGTTGCAGGTATGGGAGCCGATTTATACGAATCATATTGTGGTTCTATTTTAGCTACTGCTGCACTTGGTGCTGCTGCATTTATAGGTAATTACGAGGATCAGTTTAAAGCTGTTTTAGCTCCTATGTTGATTGCTGCTGTTGGAATTGTGCTTTCAATATTAGGTATTTATTTAGTACGAACAAAAGAAGATGCTACTCAGAAAAATCTATTAAATTCTCTTGCAAGAGGAGTTAATGTAAGTTCAATCTTAATTGCTGTTTTAGCATGGTTTGTTCTTAGATTATTAGAGATTCAAAATTATTGGGGTGTTTGGGGAGCAATTGTCGTTGGATTGCTTGTTGGAATAACTATTGGAAAAGCTACAGAATATTTTACATCTGAAGAATATAAGCCTACAAGAAAAATAGCTGAAAGCAGTGATACAGGTCCTGCAACAGTAATTATTTCAGGATTAGGTGTTGGAATGATGTCAACTTTTATACCGGTTTTAGCTGTTGTTTTTGGAATTCTTTTTTCATTTCTTTTTGCATCCGGTTGGGATATTCATAATACCGGAATGGGATTGTATGGAATTGGAATTGCCGCTGTTGGAATGCTTTCAACACTTGGAATAACATTGGCAACTGATGCTTATGGACCTGTTGCTGATAATGCTGGTGGTAATGCTCAAATGAGTAATTTAGACCCCGAAGTAAGAAAAAGAACCGATGCTCTTGATTCTCTCGGAAATACTACTGCTGCTACAGGAAAAGGTTTTGCTATTGGCTCTGCTGCATTAACAGCTTTAGCTTTACTGGCATCCTATATTGAAGAAATAAAAATTGGCTTGCTAAGAATAGGGCAAACTGTTATGGATTTAGGTAATGGTGTTATCGTTAAAGTTGAAAGTGCTAGTATCAATGATATTATGACTTATTACGAAGTTAATCTTATAAATCCAAAAGTGCTTGTCGGGATATTTCTTGGCTCAATGATGGCATTTCTGTTTTGTGGATTAACAATGAATGCTGTTGCTAGAGCCGCAGGTAAAATGGTTGAAGAAGTTAGACGACAGTTCCGCGAAATTAAAGGAATATTACAAGGAGAAACAGAACCTGATTATGCTCGTTGTGTAGAAATTTCTACAAAAGGAGCTCAAATAGAAATGATTTTACCTTCTTTATTAGCAATTGCTGCTCCTATTATTGTTGGAATAATATTTGGCGTTGCAGGAAATATTGGACTATTGGTTGGTGCTTTATCTACAGGTTTTGTTTTGGCTGTATTTATGGCTAACTCAGGTGGTGCATGGGACAATGCAAAGAAATATATTGAAGCAGGAAATTTGGGAGGCAAAGGTTCCGAAGCACATAAAGCTGCCATTATTGGCGACACTGTTGGTGACCCATTTAAAGATACTTCAGGTCCGAGTTTAAATATTTTAATTAAACTTATGAGTATGGTTTCAATTGTTATGGCTGGAGTTACAGTATCTGTTAATTTATTCTAAAATATAGAGTTCGAAAAAAAATCCTTCAAAATTTTGAAGGATTTTTTTTTGTAATTTTTTTAATATTCTATGAGAAACTGCTATTAGTTTAAAAAAATTAATAAAATAATAAGAGCAAATCAGAAATTATTAATAATTTTATCATTCAAATAATTTTGACAATTTTAGTATAAATAATGGAAAAGAAAAGACTTAATATTATAGGTATTTCAAACAGTCAAACTCAAAGCGGAGCTTATGCTTTGATTTTAGGCGAAACTAATGGAAAACGAAGATTGCCAATAATCATTGGAGGTTATGAAGCTCAAGCCATAGCTATTGAACTTGAGCATGTGAAACCTAACAGACCATTAACACATGACCTTTTTAAAAACTTTGCTTTATCTTATAATATTACAATAAAAGAAGTTGTTATTAACAGATTTTTCGAAGGAATTTTCTATGCGAAAATGCTTTGCGTTGATAAAAACGGTGAAAAAGAAATTGACGCTCGTACTTCTGATGCGATAGCTCTTGCAGTTCGGTTTAGATGTAAAATATACACTTATGAATCTATTTTGTCGGCAGCGGGAATTATTATGGAAGATAAAACCATTAAAAAATCTAAAACAAAAGATACTGAGCTTACTGAAAAAACTCAAAACAATTTTGTTGAATTAAGCAAGAAAGAACTTGAAGCTCTGCTTATGAATTCTGTTGACCAAGAAGATTACGAAAAAGCTTCCCAAATTAGAGATGAGATAAAAAAAAGAGATAAAAAAAAGAAAAAAAAGTAGAAATCCATAAAAGACTATTCTAATAATTAATTCTTCTTTATGAAATGTCTATGTACGAGCTACAATAAATTAATGTTAATATTCTATACATTTCATCATCACAATAATAAAAATTTAAAAGAATAACAAGAAAGATAAATTCAGTTAAAATAATATTTAACAAAATTTAAACACATGAAAATAAATATTTATATTTTATCATTAATAACAATTTTAATATTTGCTTTTTGTAGTGTTAATGGGCAAGAAAAATTTTCAATAGGAGAGAAAGATACCGCATTAGTTTCAAATACTGAAACCGATAATATTGCTTCTGATACTGTAATAAATACAAATCAAAATACTAGCAATATTGTTAATTCTGAAAAAGTTCAGGAAAAACCAAAAATTATAGAAAGTCAAGGATTTTCATTAATGTCATTGTTAAGAGGAATTTTAGGCTTGATTTCAATTATCTTCTTAGCCTTTCTTTTTAGTGTAAACCGAAGGGCAATTTCATGGAAAACTGTCGGTATTGGTTTAGCATTTCAGATAGCAATTGCCGTAGTAGTTTTAAAAATTCCAGAAGCGCAAGCCGTTATTGGATTTATTGGAAAAATGTTTATTAAAGTTTTAAACTTTACTGAAGTAGGAAGCGAGTTTCTTTTTGGGGGCTTAATTGACCCAACTACTTATGGATTTATTTTTGCCTTTCAGATTTTACCAACAATTGTTTTCTTTTCAGCTCTTTCAAGTGTTCTTTATTATTATGGAATTATTCAAAAAATAGTCTTTGCTTTTGCTTGGGCAATGGTGAAATTAATGAAGCTTTCAGGTGCCGAAAGTTTATCAGCAGCAGGAAATATTTTTCTTGGGCAAACCGAATCACCTCTTTTAATAAAAGAATACCTTGAGAAAATGAATAAGTCTGAAATAATGCTTGTAATGGTTGGAGGAATGGCAACTATAGCCGGAGGTGTTCTTGCAATTTATATAAAATTCCTTGGCGGAGATGACCCTGTTGGACAAATGCTTTTTGCAAGGCATTTAATCACTGCTTCGGTAATGGCTGCTCCCGGTGCTGTTGTTACTGCAAAATTATTAGTTCCACAAACCGAAGCAATAAAATCGCAAGTGAAGATTACAAAGGAAAAAATAGGGACTAATATTCTTGGAGCAATTTCAAACGGAACTACACAAGGTGTGAAATTAGCTGTTAATGTTGGTGCAATGCTAATAGTTTTTATTGCATTTATTGCAATGTTGAATTTTGTTTTTTTGAAAATTGGTGATTGGACAAATCTTAATAGTTTAATCACGGATTTTACTAACGGACAATATAAGGAGCTTAGTATGCAATTTATTTTAGGTTATGCTCTTGCGCCCTTAATGTGGTTGATAGGAGTGGCTGGGCAAGATATTACTCTTGTCGGGCAATTGCTTGGAGAAAAAATTATTCTTAACGAATTAATTGCCTACAAAAGCTTGAAAGAATTTATGGTTTTAGGTTCCTTTGCTCATCAAAAATCTATAATTATTGCTACTTATATACTTTGTGGTTTTGCTAACTTTAGCTCGATTGGGATACAGTTAGGTGGAATTGGTGCCATTGCACCCGGCAAAAGAGCAATGCTTTCAAAATTAGGATTTAGGGCGTTGCTTGGTGGGGCTTTAGCTTCATTGATTTCTGCTGCTATAGTAGGAATGATACTTGGTTAAAAATTTAAACTGATGAAACAATATTTGGAATTATTGTTAAATTGTTAAAT
>CAYLPA010000220.1:0-2567 GCA_964385385.1 uncultured Saprospiraceae bacterium
AGGTAATTTACGAATCAGGGCAAGTTCCCGCCATTTTTTTCTGGCTTCATCAACTGGTGAGCCAAAATAGGTTTTATTGCCTTCAAGTGATTTATTAACTCCGGATGTAGCTAAAATTACTGCTCCTTTTCCAATAACAATATCTTTATTTACAGCAACCCTGCCCCACAAAACAACATCATCTTCAATTCGTGTAACACCAGCAATGGCTGCATGTGAACCAATCAGGCAATTTTTTCCAATATATGTATCATGTCCCACCTGGCAATGATTATCCATTTTTGTATTCATACAAATTGTTGTATCGCCTGAAACTCCTTTATCAATAGAGCATAATGCTCCAATTTCAACGTTATCGCCAAGAACAACCTTGCCACAAGATTCTAATTTCAAAAAGCCATTTTCTCTTTTTTGAAAATAATAAGCATCGGCTCCTATTACACTATTTGCATGAATAATTACATTATCACCAAGAATACAATTATCATAAATACTAACATTAGAATGAATTAGACAATTTTTGCCAATCTTAACATTATTTCCAACAAACACTCCCGGCTGAATAATAGTTCCTTCACCGATTTTTGCGCTATCACTAATAAGTTTATCGGATTTTTTAAAAGAAGAAAAATTATTAACTAATACTAAATAATCCTTCAATGGGTCATCAGAAAATATTAATGCTTTGCCTTGGGGACATTCCATCTTTTCATTGATAATTATTGTTGATGCATTTGAGTTTAAAGCTTTATCAAAAAATTTCGGATGGTCAACAAAAGTAATATCTCCTTTTTCAACCATGTGGATTTCGTTTATCCCACTAACAATAAAATCCGGCTTACCTTCATATTTAGCATTGAGAATTCCAGCAATATCTTTTAAATAATATTCTTTATCAAATTTCATTCTAAATCAAATTTATTAAGATTTAACTCTTTCGCCATAAGCTCCTGTACGTGTGTCAACTTTAATTAAATCACCTTCATTAATGAATAATGGAACATTAACTTTAGCTCCTGTTTCAAGAGTTGCTTGTTTTAATGTGTTAGTTGCTGTATCGCCTTTTACACCAGGTTCTGTATAGTCAACTTTTAAAACAACAAAAGCAGGCATGACGCTCAAAATTGGTGTTTCTGTTTCGGAATGGAAAGTAATTTCAACTTCATTACCTTCTTTTAATAATTCTGGTGCAGAAATTAAATCTTTCGAAATAAAAGTTTGTTCAAAAGTTTCAGTATTCATAAAATGGTAGATAGTATCTTCGTTGTAAAGAAATTGATATTTTCTTCTTTCTACTCTCTGAATATTTATCTTTACACCGGCATTGAAAGTATTAGGAATTATTCTTCCTGTTTTAAGATTCCTCAATTTAGTTCTAACAAATGCCCCTCCTTTGCCCGGTTTAACATGTTGAAATTCTGCGATAGACCATAAATCTCCATTGTATTCTATTACTAAACCATTTTTAAAATCTGCTGTTGTTGCCATAAAATTATTTTATCATTTTCTAAAATTTAAAAAACAAAAATAAATAAAATTAAAATAGTATCTAAAAATATTCTCTTTATCTTTTTTGTTTTCTTATTCAATTAAAGTAAATTTGTATTTTTAAATTTTGATTAATATAAGTTTATTAGACCTTAATAATTTCAAAACTAAAAAAATGGCAAGAAAAAACATCAACGATATTGAAAAAGCTATTGTTATTAACAATACAATTACTCATCGAAGATTTGAAAAACTAGAAAGCTCCATTAAAATGGCAGTTGATGCATTGCAATCAAATAATGAATTAATTAACAAACTTATTGATGATAACGTGAGACTTGAAAAACGAGTAAGAGAATTAGAAAATTTTGCTAATCGAATAATTGAAACCAATAAGATGGTTAAACAAACCATAAACTCTACTCCAACTAAAAAAAAATAATTTTGTTGTAAATCCCTAATATAATTTCCTTATTATTATAGACATCCATAAAATTCACTCCGTATATCACTAAATTTAAAGAAAAATATAAAATATTAGGCAACTTTTAATATTTATTTTTGTCCTATATATAGATTGTAAAAATTATAATTAAATGAGAAAAACAAAAAATACGAAAGAAATCATTTTGCTTGTATTGGCTTTTCTAATATTTTCACCTATTATTGGAACTTCCATAAATAATCAAAATGATTGGCAACTTTATAAAGAATTAAATGGAGTTTTAATATATTATAAATCCTTTGAATGTCATTTGCCTGCCGATGGACTTCATCAGGAACTTGTGTTATTAAAATTTGTCAACACCACAGATACCAAGTTAAAGATTGAATGGGATTTCGAACTTTGGTACGATAACAAATGTACGACCTGCGATAAAAATACTTTTGATGAAAATCACAGAGAATTTGAACTTGAAGAAGGAGCAAATATTGAAGGAACTTGTACTTTCCGAGTTGGAGAATTAACAATTTTTAAAAAATTCTTGAATTATAAAGATCTTCCTGAATTAACAAAATTTGAATTAAAAAACCTAAATGTAACACCAGTTTAAAGATTTAAGAAAAATGAAAAAAAT
>CAYLPA010000220.1:2667-4826 GCA_964385385.1 uncultured Saprospiraceae bacterium
CCTACAGTTTTAAATCCTGTAAGTCCGGTTTATCCATCAGTTACTACTGATTATATTGTAGTGATTTTTGATTCTTTATCAAATCTTGCATTAGATACTGTTACAGTTACTGTTATTCCAATTCCTGAACCTGATTTAGGTGCTGACACAAATGTTTGTGATTTCGGAACAAACCATGCAATATTCGATGCCGGTGCCGGTTATGACACATATCATTGGAGTACAAGTGCTACAACTCAAACTATTGATGTAAATACTACAGGCACTTATACAGTTACTGTTACTCAAGGAAATTGTTCAGGCTCTGATACTGTGCATTTAACTATGAGTCCAGCTCCAACTGCAGATGCTGGCTCTGACGTTGATATCTGTTTAGGTAATAACACTACTCTTACTGCTATTAATATTCCGGGAGCAACTTATATTTGGAGTACGGGCGAGACAACTAATTCAATTACAGTTAGCCCTACAGTTACAACAACCTACTCTGTAACTGTGGCAATAGGAGCTAATTGTAAGGATTATGATTCTGTTGTCGTTAATGTTTTTCCTTTGCCTATTGTTGATGCCGGCTCCGATGTCAATATTTGTAAAGGAGATACCGTTACTTTAACTGCCAATGGTGGGAATACTTATCAATGGAGTACAGGAGGTAATACTTCATCTATTATTGAAAATCCAAACACTACAACGACTTATTATGTTACTGTTGCTGATATGAATGGGTGTGTAAATTACGATACTGTTAAAGTAAACGTTTATGATTTACCTTATATAACAATTATCTCTGACAAGCCAGCTGTTTGTATTGGCGATAGCTTTGTTCTTACTGCAAGTGGTGCTGATACTTATATTTGGAATACAGGACATACAAGTCCGATAATTTTGTTAAAACCATTACAAACCGATAAATATACTGTAACAGGAACAGACGTAAACGGATGTAAGAATTTTGAAGATATTATCATTCCTGCCGATGATTGCTCAACCTTTTTCATTCCTAATGCTTTTTCACCTGATAACGATGGGATGAACGATTTGTTCTGCCCAATTGGAGACTTTGAAGGAATTACCGAATATAAAATAAATATTTACAATAGATGGGGCAAATTGATTTATTCAACTACTGATATTTATAACGGTGGTTGGGATGGTACCTATAAAAATCGAAATGCTCAAGCTGGAGTATATACTTATTATTTGATTTATAAAACCGTCTGGAATAAAGTGTTTGAAAAAAGAGGAACCTTTACTTTAGTCAGGTAAACTGATGGTTCTTGATATTTTTATTAACAAATTATTAAATAAGTAAATAATACTTCTACAACATCAAAAGAAAATCAATTATTTTCTAAATCCTATATCTTCTCGAAATATAAAATTTCCTTAGTTTTACAAAATTATAAAACTATTATGCAAGAAGATTTTATTAAGAAAATTGCCATAGAGCTTGGAATTTCTACAAAACAGGTTGGAAACACCATTCAGCTTTTAAACAATGATGCTACTATTCCATTTATTTCAAGATACAGAAAAGAAGTAACCGGAAGTTTGGATGAGGTTCAGATTACAAATATCAGGGACAGGAACGAACAATTAATTTTACTTGACAAAAGACGAATCACTATCATTGAATCATTAAAAAAACAAGATGAATTTACTGATGAACTGGAAGAGCAATTAAACAAGGCTATAAAAATTTCAGAGCTTGAAGATATTTATCTGCCTTTCCGTCCAAAACGAAAAACTCGGGCAACAATAGCAAAAGCAAAAGGTCTTGAACCATTGGCAAAAATCCTGATGTCTCAACAAAATATCTCTCTCAAATTAAAAGCAACTGAATTTATTAATAAAGAAAAAGAAATAAATTCCTTTGAAGAAGCTTTGTCTGGAGCAAGGGATATTATTGCCGAATGGGTTAACGAACATTCTTACTCAAGAAAAAAAATCAGATATTTATTTGAGCAAAAAGCTGTTATTAAATCAAAGCTTGGCACAAAAAAAGAAGATGAAGCACAGAAATATAAAAACTATTTTAAAAGCGAAGAATTATTAAAAAAATCACCTTCTCATCGTGTTCTTGCAATGTTTAGAGGCGAAAACGAAGGATTCTTAAAAGTTTCAATATCTCCTTCCGAAACAGAAGCAATTGAAATTCT
>CAYLPA010000221.1:0-4808 GCA_964385385.1 uncultured Saprospiraceae bacterium
TTTAATTCATAGATTGATTCCGGTCTGAGTTCAGATTTTTTATAATCAAAGAAAATGTTATGCAGGGCAATTTCTTTTCCAACTTGAATTTTCTTTAGTTTAATTTCTTTTTCAACAATTCTGTATTCGGCAGTAGGAGGGATGTCAAAATTTTCTGAGTGGAATAAATAATTGTCTGCTTTAACAGCAATTCCATAATTTTTTCCTGAAGGTAGAACAACTAAATATTTCCCTGTTATTTTATTAGATTCAAAAGTTGCAAGAACTTCATTTTTTTTATTGTCAATTAATTCAATAGTTGCAAATAAAGGCTTTGAACTTTCTTCGTCTAAAATAACACCTTTTAACAAAGTAAGCTGACTGGTTTTTATATTAATTACAGGTTCAATAACTGTTTCAGCAACAGGAATAGCTATTGATGCAATAAGATTATCTTCAATATTATTTATAACAGGTTTTTCCGGTCCGAAGAAATCAACCTGATAAATATCGTGTTCCCCGATTCCATCCAACCTTACAGTAGAAAAATAACCATGTTTGCCACTTGCCGAAACAGAGAAAAACACATCATCTTCGGGAGAATTTATAGGGTAACCAAGATTTTCGGGTTCTGACCATTGTCCATTATTCAATGTTGATTTAAAAATATCATAACCTCCCATGCTTTTATGTCCTTTTGAGCTAAAGTAAAGTGTTTTACCATCAAAGTGCATAAAAGCAGAATTATCCTCATAAGCTGTGTTGATGTTTGCACCTAAATTAGTAGCTTTTCCCCATTCACCTTTATCATCCATTTTACAAACATAAATATCTAAATCGCCATAACCTCCTATTCGATTGCTTACAAAATAAATTGTTCTTCCATCGTAAGAAAATGATGCAGATGGTTCATGATTTTTGGTATTTATGGGTTTATCTAACTTTGATGGCTTTGACCATTTTAATCCGTCAAGTTTACACACATAAATACCGCCACCGTTTTTTCCTCTGTATGTAAATAGTTTTTGACCATCGGGTGATAAACCTACAATAGCATCATGATATTTAGTGTTCAGGGGTTTTCCGGGATTATACGGTGCAGACCATTTTCCTGCAATATTATATGAAATGTAAATGTCTTCATAAAATCCGGGGTTGAATGGGTCTTCTAATCCTCCTGTTGTGTTTTTTCGACGAGATGTAAATAACATAACAGATTCATCTGCATTAATAATAGGACTATAATCAGGATATTTTGAATTTAAAGGAACACTAAGATTTTCAATTCTTACTCTTACGGGATTGCTAACAAGTTCTTTTCCTACATTGCATTCTTCGATTTTTTTATCAATATCATCCCTTTTTAGAGTAATATCAACAGGGGAAAGACTTTTTTTATACTCTTTGTATTTTGCAATTGCTTTATCGAATTTCATATTTAAATGATATGCTCTTCCATATTGATAAAGAATATCATCATCAAAATTAGGATTAAGTTCCATAGCTTTATCTAAATATAAAATTGATTTACTTTTATAAATACTATAATGTAAATAGCATTTGCCGATTTTATAATTCAATGAAGCATTATTTGGATTGTAATCGTTTGCTTTTAAATAGGATTTAAGAGCTTTAGAATAAACTTCTTCTGAAAAATAATAATCTCCATCTGAAATGTCATATAAAATTTCTTTTAGTTTTTCTTCCTGATTGGGAAAATTTGTCTCGTTGAATTCAACATTTTGAGAAAAAATATTTAAACTAAAGAAAACAAACAAAGAAAGGATAATAGATTTATTAATATAATTAAAGTGAATCATAATTTTTAAAAAGTTCTTAATTTCCAGTTACTTTAAATTCTGTTCTTCTGTTTTGTTGACGACCTTCTTCGGTGTCATTTTTAGCAATGGGTTGATCAAAACCGTAGCCTTTAAATTCTAATCTCTCAGTAGCAATGCCGTTTTTTATTAAATAATCAACAACAGCTTTAGCTCGTCTTTCGGAAAGTCCTTGATTATATTTTGCAGAGCCAACATTATCAGTATGACCTGAAATTTCAATTTTTAATGTAATAACATCGTTCATAAGAGATAAGAGACGAGAAAGTTCAGTAGTTGATTCCTTCCTTAAAATTGATTTACCTGTATCAAAAAAGATATTTTTTAAAACAACTTTACTACCAACTTCAATTCTTTTTAGCTTAATGTCTTTAATAATTTCCTGATATGCAGTTGTTGCTTTGGCAATATTAATATTTTCGGAGTGGAAAAGACATCCTTCAGCTTTAACAGCTATTCCGTAATTTTTTCCGGATGGCAGAGAGACTAAATATTTCCCGGTTTTACTGTTAGATTCAAAATCTGCCAAAATTTTTCCAGTTTCATTATCTGTCAGTTCAATTTTTGCATAAATAGGTTCGCCGGTAAATTCATCAGTGATTGTACCTTTCAAAATTGTTAGTTGAGTTGTTTGTATATTAACAACTTTCTCGATAACGATTTCGGAAACAGGCTCAGTAATAATAGCAATTAAATTATCTTCATTATTATTAATAACAGGTTTTTCGGGACCAAGAAATGTAACTTTATAAATGTCATAAAGTCCAATTCCACCTTTTTTTGCAGAGGAATAATAACCATGCTTGCCATCAGCAGAAACGGTGAAAAATAGGTCATCGCCAGTTGTATTTATTGGATATCCTACATTTTCGGGTTCGGACCATTTGCCATTTTCAAACACAGTTTTGAAGATATCAAATCCTCCCATGGTTTTATGTCCGGTTGAACTAAAATAGAAAGTTTTTCCATCGGGGTGCATAAAAATTCCACCTTCATCAAAAGGTGTATTTATTTCTGCTCCTAAATTAACGGCTTCTTCCCACTTTCCTTTTTTGTTTAAAGAGCTAACAAAAATATCGTGATTTCCATATCCTCCTTCACGATTGCTAACAAAATAAATCGTTCTTAAATCAAAGGAAAAGGATGCTGAAGATTCGTGATAAATTGTATTAATTGTTTTATCTAATTTGTTTGGTTTAGACCATTTATCACCTTTTAAATTACATTCATAAATATCTCCTCCTTTATCACCTTTATAAATAAACAATCGTTGACCATCAACAGATAACCCAACAATTGCATCATGATTGTCAGAATTTAAAGGTTTTCCCGGGTTTTCAGGTTGAGACCATTTACCATCACTTAGTTTATGAGTAATGTAAATATCTTCAAGATATAAACCGTCGCCTTCGTCTTTTTTTCCTCCGGTGGTGTTATTTCTTCTTGATGTAAAAAACATTACCGATTCATCAGCATTTATTATCGGACTATAATCGCGGTCGGGTGAATTTACTGTATTTCCTATGTTGTCAATAAAAACTCTTGTAGGATTTTTTACTAATTCTTTACCAGTTTCGCATTCCTTGATTTTTTTCTCAATTTCTTTGCCTGATTTGGCTAATTCGGAAGGTGATAATGATTGTTTATATTCCTTATATTTACTAATTGCTTTATCAAATTCATAGTTAAAATGAAATGCCTGCCCTAAAAGATAATTAATGTCGCGGCTAATATTTGGATTAAGTGTAAGAGATTTATTAAAGTAATTAATTGATTTAGTCTTGTTTGATGAATGAAGATAACATTTGCCAATTTTGTAATTCAAAAGTGCATTGTTTGGGTTAAATCTATTTGCATATAAAAAATGTTCAAGAGCATAAGCATAGGTTGCCGGACCAAGCTCATAATATTCATCACCTGTTTTTAAATCTTTTTTTGCTTGCTTTAAACCTTCTTTATTGTCAGGAAAGTTGCTTTTATCAAACTCAATATTTTGAGCTTTAATATTAATTGTAATCAAACAAATAATAAATATTAAAATTATATAGACAAATCTATTCATAATTATAAATTTTTTAAAACATCCTATTTACATTGAGAATTAATATAATTTTCAGCAGAACTGACGCCAAGAGAAAATGCTTTTTCCCAGTCGCTGCAAGCTCCTTTATCATCTCTTATCATTTCTTTTGAAATACCTCTGTTTAAAAAAGCATATCCATAATCCGGCTTCAGTTCAATAGCTTTATTGTAGTCAAGGATAGCATCTTCATATTTTAAAAGTTTATATTTTGCATTTCCACGATTGTTGTATGCAAATGCGTATTTTGGATCAAGTTTGATAGCCTGATTATAATCTTCAATAGCTTTTTCGTATTCTCCCATTTCAAAATAAACGGAACCTCGATTATTATAAGCAAGGTAATAGTCTGATTTAATCAAAATAGCAGATGAATACTCAATTATTGCCCCCTTATAATCTTCGAGTTTCTTTTTTATACTACCGAGATTTTCAAATGCAAAAGCCAACTGGGGATTTAGTTGAGTGGCTTTGCGATAATCTAATAATGCATCCTGATATTTTTCAAGCATTCGTTTTGCACTACCTCTGTCATTATATGCGTAAGCATAATCAGGTTTTATTCTTATGGCTTCGGAATAGTCTTTTATGGCTCCTTCATAATTCTTTTTCTCGAATTTCATAAAGCCTTTGTAATAATATGCCTGGGCATGATTTGGGTTTATTTCAATAGTTTTTTCATAATCACGAGTTGCACCCTGTTTGTCTTTTAATTTATATCTTGCAAGCCCTCTGCTGAAATAAGCTTTGTCGGATGGTTTGAATATTATCACATTATTAAAATCACTGATTGCTCCGCTGTAGTCTCCTAATTCATATTTGATTGAACCGCGATTGTAATAAGCTTTTTCGAAATTCTGATTTATTAAAATTGCTTCGTCAAACATTTTCAGTGCTTCTTTTAATTTTCC
>CAYLPA010000222.1:0-4795 GCA_964385385.1 uncultured Saprospiraceae bacterium
ATGGACCTTCATAATCTTTATTAACAAAGAAATATTCGTCAGTTGAGCCATACATGCTGACAAAGTTATAAATTCCGCAATGTGAAATAAAAGCTTTAAAGCGTTTGTCATGATTTCCTGCTAACCAAAAGACAGAATATCCGCCATAGCTTGCACCAATAGCTCCTAATCGATTTTCATCGATAAAGGATTCTTTCGCCATTTCATCAATAGCACTGAAATAATCTTTCATGTTTTGACCACCGTAGTCGCCACTAATCTGGTCGTTCCATTCTTGTCCGAAAGTTGGCAAACCGCGACGATTTGGAGCTACTATAATATAATCGTTTGATGCCATCATTTGAAAATTCCAACGATATGAGAAAAACTGACTAACTGCACTCTGAGGACCTCCCTGACAATAAAGTAAAGCAGGATATTTTTTGTTTGGGTCAAAATTCGGTGGATAAATAATCCATGTGAGCATATCTTTTCCATCAGTGGTTTTTATCCAGCGCTTTTCAACTTTTGCTAAAGTGATGTTATCAAGAATTTTGTTGTTGGTAAACGAAAGCTGTGTTTCATTTCCTGCCATATCAATTTTGAAAATTTCTGTTGGCAACGACATACTCATTTTTGAAGCGACAATTTCTTCGCCTGCTAAAGCATAGGATTGATAATTAAAATCACCTTTTGTGAATTGTTTAATTTCCTGAGTTTCTATATTTATGTTATAAATTTGATATGTTGCGTGATGACCAGAAATAAAATAAATATTTTTTCCATCTTCGCTCCATTGAAAACTTGAAGAACTTTGGTCAAAATCTTTAGTAAGGTCTTTGTGTTCTTTAGTTGCAAAGTCATAAAGAATAATTCTTTCTTTGTCAGCTTCAAATCCGGGTTCTTCCATGCTTTTCCAAACTATTGATTTTCCGTCAGGAGAAAAAACTGGGTCATGGTCATATCCTTCAAAACCTTCGACAGAGATGTTTTCGGTGTTTCCGCTTTCCAAATCGTAAACATATATTTCGGAATTTGTGCTGAGTGAATATTCCTTTCCACTTAGTTTTTTGCAGCAATATGCAATTTTGTTTCCTTCAGAGTTCCAATTTATCTGTTCCATTCCACCCCATGGATTCATAGGAGTATCAAAAACTTCATTTTCCATAATATCTTTTAACTCGCCAATTTTACCATTATCGTAAGAAGCAACAAAAATATGGCTGTAAGCATAGTCATGCCATTGATTCCAGTGGCGATACATCAAGTCATTTATAATTCTTGCATTTGCAAGAGGAAGGTCGTTATGAATATCATTGGGCGATTTATCAAGTTTTACGTCTTTAATAAACAATATTTTATTTCCTTCTGGAGAATATAAAAAACCATTAACACCATCTTCAATATCTGAAATTATTTTTTGTTCTGAACCGTCTGTATTCATTTCCCAAAGTTGAACAGTTCCGCTGTCGCTAACAGCAAGGAAACCGATTTTTTCACCATCTGGACGCCAAAGTCCGTTAAACTCACTTCCTTCCATATCAGTAACTTTTGTTGCTTCACCACCTTCAACTGGTAAAGTATAGAGATTACGATTGCTTTTATTACTTTCTAAATCATAATAACTTATTCCGTAAAGGATAGTTTTTTTATCAGGAGATAATTGAATATCGCTAACTCTTCCGAGTTTCCAGAGCAGTTCAGGTGTCATGCGAGAGGGTAGGGAGGAAGTATCAATTTTACCCCATTCAATTTTTTCTATTTCTTTTTCTTCTTTTTTAATTTGTTCACAAGAAATTAAAAATATTCCTGCTATAAATAATAATAATATTTTTTTCATTTTTGTAAATTTAATGTTAGTAAAAAAATTGTTTAATGAAATTATTGTTCTTTAGTGTTTGTTCTTATAATTTAGAATCTTATAAAATTATCTTTACATGGCTTCATCAACCCTGTTAAGACCTTCAATAGCTTTCTGATAATTTGTTTTTAAATCAAGAGCTTTTTGATAATCTTTTTTTGCATTCATAATGTCGCCGACTCTTTCAAAACAAAGCCCTCTGTTGAAATATGCTTCAGCATAATTTGGGTCGCATTCAATTGCTTGAGTAAAAAAGTTTCGGGCAACATCAATAACATTCAGATATTGAAGATTGATAAATCCAAGATTGAAATAAGCATATTTGAAATTAGGGTCAATCTCAATAATTGAATTATATGTCTCCAATGCTTCATTATACATTTCATTATTCTGATAAAACATTCCTTTGTTGTACCATGCTTCAGTGCTTTGTGGGTTAATATTTAAAGCATTGTCGTAATAATTTATGGCAAGTGAATTTTTTTGTGCAGCAAAGAGAATTCCTAATTGAATGTATGCGTCGTAATAGTTTTGGTCTTTGTCAACAGCTATCTGAAAATTTTGAATTGCTTTGGCAGTATCTCCTGTTTCCTTAAAAACAAAGCCCATAATAAAATATGATTTAGGATTGTTTGGGTCAATTTCCAATGTTTTATTAATGTATTCAAAAGTTTCTTTATATTGTTTGAAATAATAATTTAATTCTGCAATTTTAAAAAGTACTTCTGTGTTTTCAGGTTCTAAGTAATGGGCTTTCATGAGTGTTTCCTGAGTTTTTTGAGCTTTACCCATTGCAAAATAAATGTCCGAAAGAGTGATAAAGAAATATGAATTCTTAGGATTTATTTCCAAAGCATGATTAATATCATTAAGAGCATTATTAATGTCTTTCTCGTCTAAAAATAACTTTGCTCTTTCATTATATAAATCTGGATTATTAGGAGATTTATTAATTTTTGCAGTAACCTCTGCAATGTTTTTTGAAGTAACAATATTTTCCTGACTATCCTTTTCTTCAATTTTTTTACAGCTATCGCAAGAAATAAAAATAAAACAAGAAAATATTACAAGTAGTAAATAATATGTGCTTTTCATTTTTTAATAAATTGAATTAAGAAAAATTTTGAACCAATATTCTATTAATTTGAAATTTTATTATTTAGACAAGTTATCTTTTATTTTGCCTTCAAGTTCGTCGGCAAGTTCAGTATTGTCTTTCAATAATTCTTTGACAGCTTCTCTGCCTTGTCCGAGTTTTATATCGCCATAACTAAACCATGAACCACTTTTTTTGATAATTCCTTGGTCAACACCAAGGTCAACGATTTCGCCGGTTTTAGAAAATCCAAGACCATAAATAATATCAACTTCAGCCATTCTAAATGGTGGAGCAACCTTGTTTTTAATAACTTTTATTCTTGTTTTGTTTCCAACAATTTTTTCAGCATCTTTAATTTGTCCAATTCTTCTTATGTCAATACGAACAGATGAGTAGAATTTAAGAGCATTTCCACCGGTTGTTGTTTCAGGGTTTCCAAACATAACACCGATTTTTTCTCTAAGTTGGTTGATGAAAACGCAACAGCATTTAGTTTTACTGATGGTTGAAGTAAGTTTTCGTAATGCTTGAGACATTAGTCTTGCCTGAAGTCCCATTTTTGAATCACCCATTTCTCCTTCAATTTCACTTCTTGGAGTTAATGCAGCAACAGAATCAATTACAATAATATCGATAGCACCAGAACGTATCAGGTTTTCAGTAATTTCTAAAGCTTGCTCTCCATTGTCGGGTTGAGAAACAAGAAGGTTTTTAATGTCAACTCCCAGATTTTGAGCATAATAAAGATCGAAGGCATGTTCAGCATCAATAAATGCAGCAATACCACCTTGTTTTTGTGCTTCGGCAATGGCGTGGATTGCTAAGGTTGTTTTTCCTGAAGCTTCAGGTCCATAGATTTCTATTACTCTGCCTTTTGGAAATCCTCCAATGCCAAGAGCTACGTCAAGCCCTATTGAGCCAGTAGGTATAAATTCAATATCGTTAAGTCCTGCATCTCCCAACTTCATTATTGTTCCTTTTCCATAGGATTTTTCAATTTTATCCAATGTGAGTTGTAATGCTTTTGTTTTTTCTTTGTTTTCGTTGATTTCTTTTGCCATAATTTATTTTATAATATGTAATTAAATTAAAATAAATATTCTTATTTAGATTTTCCAAAGATAGTAAAAAGAATAAAAATATTTCGTGTTATTTAAAAATTATTTATATGAAATTAGAGATTTTTATTTTTTGCTTTTTGTTCGTAATATTTACAAAATTCTTTTATTCCACAATCTTTGCAATTAGGATTTCTTGCCTTGCAAATATATCTTCCGTGAAGAATCAACCAATGATGAGCTATGTTAATTTTATCTTCGGGGAAATATTTCACAAGTTGTTTTTCGGTTTCTAAAGGTGTTTTTGAATTAGTTGTTAAGCCAATTCTTGCTGAAACTCTAAAAACATGAGTGTCAACAGCCATGGCTGGTTTTTTGAAAAACACAGACATTATTACATTTGCTGTTTTTCTTCCAACTCCGGGTAGCTTTTGAAGTTCCTCAATTTCTGAAGGGACAATTCCATGAAATGTTTCTTGAAGAGTTTTTGCCATTCCCAACAAATGTTTTGCTTTGTTATTAGGATAAGAGCAGCTTTTTATTAATTCAAAAATTTCTTGAACTGATGATTCTGCGAGAACTTCAAAGTTTGGAAATCGTTTGAAAAAAGAAAGTGTAATTATGTTTACCCTTTTATCTGTGCACTGGGCTGATAAAATAACAGCTACTAATAATTCGTAAGAGCTTATATATTTTAATTCAGTTTCTGCTTCAGGGCGGTGTTTCTTAAAATATTCTATAATTTTTTTATAGCGTTCTTTTTTTTGCATCTGCTAAGAAATTTTAATTCGATAAATT
>CAYLPA010000223.1:0-4778 GCA_964385385.1 uncultured Saprospiraceae bacterium
TTAGCTCTGTTTGACCAGATTATTTTTCGTTTAGCCATTCTTCAATTTCTTTTTCGAGAAGGTTGTTTTCAATAAATAATCCTTGTTCAATTTCCTTTTTAGAAGCCACAATTTCGTTTGTAAGTTCAGGAGTCATATTGATGATTTTAGATTTTGATTTTTCATCTAAAATTGTTTTGATAGCTTTTAGAAAGGAAATATCTTCAATTTCGGATATCCTTTGAATTAAAGCGTTTTTAAGTTGAATAGTAGTCATAACATATTTTTTTACAAATTTACTGGTTTTTTAATTAATTACTAAAAAATAAACATATGAAATCAATGACAAAATGGATAATATGAATTTATGCTTTTTTGTTGATAAAGGTCAAGTTTTTCAATCCTTTTATCAAGTCCTTCTTGTGTTTCCATAATTGTTAACTTATTAAGTGGTCACAATTTGTGACCACTTTTTAAATATATAAAATTGCAAAATTATTCTTTCATAAATTCTCTCTCATAAATATACAATTATCATTGCTCTTTATTTTCCACTATCCCAATCTCCTCCTCAGTTAAACCATAAAGCTCATAAACTAATTTATCAACTTGGGTTTCGGCATGAGCAATGGCTCGCTGGAGTTGCTGACGCTGGCTATCAAGTTTTGTGCTTTGCAACTCTTTGTTGAGTTTAAGAAGGTTGTCAACAAGATTAATAATAGTATTGTAAGATACATTTTTCAGTAAAATTAAAATAATTTAATTTGTTATTTGGGTTTTTATATTTTTGTTAGTAAAAAGTTGTTTAAAAAATTACATTTTTATATTTATGAACTTCTTAATATGTTAAAAAAGGTTAATAATCTATCATCGTAATGGGAAATAATTAATAATATTATATCATAATATAATAATAAATACAATATTTTTTAGTAATTAATTTTTTTTACAAAAAAGTTTATACCTTTGAATAGAATTAAAAAATAATGACTGAAATAGATTTTAATAAATCATTTTATACTGATAATTTTTCAAGAGAAGAATTTATAAATAGGCTTGAAGGTATTTCTAGTATTGAAAATAAAACTATTAGTGCAATTCCTTTTGGTTGTAATAAAACTCCTGTGGAATATTTACCTAATTTCATTTCTGGAAATAGATTCGTAGAAATAACAAAAAACTATGAAGGATTACAATTATATAAGCTTACACATAATATTAAACATAAAGAAGAAAGAATTGAAGAAGGTTTTTTCTTTATATATGAACACCCACAGTATAACAATGTATACATAGCTTTTACTATTGAAGATAGTCAATTTTTTCATTATGAATTAAGACCCTATTTAGAAAATCTATATCCTGACGTTGTATTGACTTTTATAAAGAGTAATAAACTAAAAAATTTAATAAAAAATTTTAAATATAAAAATAGTCTAACTGAAATAAAAATAACAAGAGCAACACAAAAATTGCGATTTAAAGAAGAAAAGTCAATGACTGCAATAACTTGGCCCAAAGCCACTCTTGAAGAAGCATTTAATTGGTTATATAATAATAACGGTTGGTTTAAATCTCTTCAATTTGAAGCTATTAGAAATGAAAAAGTTTTAGCTAATATATATATTAACCGAAAAGGAATTGTAAGAACTTATCGATATTTTAACAAAGTGTTTGAAGATTTTATTCAACCAGTTTGTAAACTTATTGATAACAATATGAAACTATTTAGTAATAGAAGCAGACGTGAAAATCCAAATTTGGCTGTAAAACCATTAGTTATTCAATATGATTCGGATGTATTTAAAGATATAGAAGAAAATGAAATTTTTATTAAATCAGTAAAACAAATAAAATCTGCATCAGTTTCAGTATTACATGGAAATCCATATATTCATCTATCTTTCCTTGATTATTATGACGGTAGTATTTTTGATATTTGGGTTTTAAATTCAAATCAAATTGCAATAGTTCCACAAATGAAAGGCTCAACTGCTGCTATTAAAAGACTTATCAATCATATTTTTGATACTTATGCTGAAGGTAAAATAATAGATTACGAATCTGCAAAAATATGAATAAAGAAAAAAAAACAATAGAAAATTCAATTGATGATTATAATAATACTATTCATGCTATTGTTGGTTTTATAAATTTTTATAGATATGATACTGAAAAAAAAGAATATAAAGAAGATATTAAAGTATTTCAAGGTAGAAAATTAAACATTTCTGATACTCCCGATAAATTTTTAACTCCTGACATAGGTATACTATTGCCAACTAATTGTGGTGTTATAGGAGAAGTAAAAAATAATTTTCCAAAGGATAAATCATACTGGTTAAAGAATTTTACTCAATTAATGAGTTATGATAATGATTTAATAGGTTGGACATCAGTTGATGAAAAAATAAGAACTCATGATATTGTTTTATTACTTCATCATTCCCGTTCTCGAGAAGTTCTTAATTATTTTTTAAATAATAAAGGAAAAGAAATAAATTTTATTAAACCTTTCATAATTATTGAATATACTAGATCTGACCAAAGACAAGCATATATATTTTTCAGAAAGGAATATGGCAATCTATCGGATAATAATATTAATGAATTACTAGAAAAAGGAGAACAAGTACCCATGTGGGTTTTTCTAAAAGAATATTCCACTATAAAAATATATGATAGCGAGCCTGAATTAGCGTTCATGCTTCATTTGATCTGGACTTATGTTGTTTCAATGAAAGCTTCTGATAATCCAAGATTTAAAACTTTAGCCAAAAATCAAAAGATTGAAGTAAAAATAAAGATTGATGAAGTTATGACTGAACTTTATGAAGGTTATTCTTTTTATAGATTTCATAGAGAAAATTTAGAAAGACAACCAAAAATTCCAAAATTGGAATGGATAAAAAGAGCATGTGAAAAATTTATTTCTTTAAATGAAGCAAAATGGGATGATAATTCTAAACAATCAGTTACATTCTATTTTAAAAAATATGATGATACTTTAAGTTATTTTATTGAGAAGTGTTCAGATGATGTTCAAAATAAAGAGCAGCTTGAGCTATTCAGTGATATAGAAGATAAATAATAAAATTTATTTATCTAAAGTCTTATTATATTTATTTTCCACAATCCCAATCTCCTCCTCAGTTAAACCATAAAGTTCATAAACTAATTTATCAACTTGGGTTTCGGCATGAGCAATGGCTCGCTGGAGTTGCTGACGCTGGCTATCAAGTTTTGTGCTTTGCAACTCTTTGTTGAGTTTAAGAAGGTTGTCAACAAGATTGACTATTGTATCGTGGGATTGTTTATCCCCAGTATTAATAATAGGTAAATCCAACAAAGGTTCTTTATCTATTTGAAGTTGATCACCTTGCTTTTTGCCTTTGTAATATAACCAGAAATAAATCAATTTGGAATTTAACAAAGCTGTTAAATATTTAAGATTAATATTTTTAGGCTGAATAACAAAATATGTCTGTGAAACATAGCAAGGAAAATCAGTATATGTAAAAGTTGGTCTATGTGTTTTTCTTAAAGAAATAATTTTTTCACCTTCAAAAAATTTTTGCTCACGTGCTCTGTGCAAACCATAAGGTTTAAAATCGGAAGTAATTATACTTCTAAAATTTTCTAAATGTTTTTTGATATTGGGATAATCTTTTATATTTTTTCTAACGTTAAGATTAGAATAAATTACCCAATAATTATTTTCACTACTTCCATAATACCGCTTTAATTCCAGTGTTGTAAAATAAGGTTTAATAATTTGTTGTTCAACTTTTGATAAATTCAATTTTTTCTTTTCAGCATCAGACAATATAAAAACACCATCTCCTTTTTTTATTTTATCATTTTTTAGAATCTCTAAATGACTATCAATTATAAAATCTTGAGGAGCTACAATACCTTGTGCAACATCTTTTTTTTCAAAACGATAATTAATATTTGACTCAATTTTAATTAATACATTATTAATTTTTTCTTCAATAAAAGTGAAAGTTTTATTTTTTAGTTTTTCAGGTTCAAAAACAGCATTAAACCATTCAAAATTATTTTTTTCAAATTCTTTAAAACGGGCTAATTCTGATAACAACATATCTTTTAATTCACTAACAGGTAATTTTTTATTAATAATTTTACTGTACTTAACCTTATATAAATTAGTTGGCTTATGTTTCTTTAAAATATAAACCATTGTTTGAATTGAAGCATTGTGAAATATTTTAAAATCAGCAAAATCAATAAATTTCAATATTTCAGTTTCTTTTAATATTTTGCTTCTTAAAATTGAAGCTCCCGCTGAAGTTGTCCAATTGTTTGTTGCAATAAAACTATGAAATCCACCTTTCTTCAATATATCAACAGAGAAACAAGCAAACGCATACCATAAATCCATTTTACCCTGATAATAAAAACTATTACTGCTGTTTTTAAGCAATTCAAAAGGTTCACGATTAGTATATTCTTTAATATACGGCGGATTCCCAATCACAACATCAAAGCCACCATTTTCAAAGATTTTAGAAAAAGCAATTTCCCAATCAAAAGCATTTATTTTTTTAATCTGCTCAGGGAAAATCTCAAGTTGGGCGTCATAAAAATCTGTGCCAATAAGTGAGTTACCGCATTTAATATTATTACTAAGATTTGGCAACACTCTTTCGTTAAAAAAAGTCAATTGTTTACTAACAGAGGCACTGGTTTCACCTTCCAATGCTTTTAGCAGAAGATTTAATTTTGTAACTTCCACAGCTTGTGCGTCAATATCAACTCCGTAAATATTATTAAGT